>CAMLOB010000047.1 GCA_946481475.1 uncultured Chlorobiota bacterium
ATCGGAGACAATGTGAACCCCGTCAGTATCTATGCGATCGGCAAACTGATTCTTGTTGGAACAGATACGACGGAGATCAGAAGAGACCGGCCGCCATTTGACGTGATCGGATCGGAGTCCCCGAAGCTGTATCGCACAACCGACAACGGTGCAACGTGGGAGGTTGTCTACACACAGGGCCTGGTCAGGAGTATCATCCGTACGGGTAATGAAACCCTGCTGGCCCTTTCCGGCGGGATCATTCGCTCGACTGATGCCGGAGCCACCTGGGAACCGTTCAATATGTTGCCTGATACGACTGCCCGAACACTTTTTGCCGGACCGGGGTCCGGAATCCTGGCTATACTTGAAAGCGGCAGTCTCCAGTATTCCGGAGATAGGGGAAACAGTTGGGGCTCGGTCGGCGATGATCTGCCCGCACCACCGATCTCGGTTGCGATGAATCGCATCAACACAATTTTTGTATCCCTTACGAACGGTCAGATCTATCGAAGAGCGTCCTCGCCGTGGGGATGGGCATGGGACGGTTACTGGGAGCTGATCGATGAAAATCTGCCGATCGAACAATGGTACCTTTTCAACGACTATGATTTCCTGTATGCCGGAGGTCCGTACGGCAACATCTGGCGCTCTATCGGAATTACAACTTCTGTGGATGAAAGGGAAGGGACGAAGTCACGGGAAGAAGACTTTCGAGTGGAGAACCGGGTAGTTGATAATGGCATGATCTACATTCGGTACCATCTGACATCTGCATCTCCGATATACCTGATCCTCACCGATCTGCTTGGAAGGGAAGTACGCATCCTGCACGACGGCCCCGCCGAGGCCGGAGATCACCGCGAGGAACTCTTCGTCGGCGATTTGCCGAACGGTCTCTATCTGCTCCGGCTGGTCGCGGGAGAGGACTCGTTGGTCGAGCCGGTTCTGGTGCAGAGGTGAAATCACACACGGATCGGAACGGATTGCCGCGGATCTGATCCGTCGAATCCGTTTCGATCCGTTCAATCCGTGTACCATCAATCTACAGTCCCCTCTCTCCTCCGACCGATCCATTTGATCACCCCGAAAACACCCAGCGCAAGCAGAAGAGAGAGGAACGCAAATGCCGGCACCGTCTCCGGTCCCACAGACTCGAAGAACTGTCCGATCAGCCAGGGGAGCGTCATCCCTCCGGCAGCCGCTCCCACGAAGAACCAACCGGTGACGCTTCCGCTCAATCGCATTCGTTCGCCGGCCAGCGCCATCGTCATCGGGAAGATCGAGGCGATGGCGAATCCGTACAACGTGGTTCCCAGAGCGACCGTCGTGAACGTCCGCCCGGTAAGGGCGATCAGGATGACCGCGCCGATGCCGAAGAGAATATCGAGCGGGAGAATCTGTTCCGGAGAGAATCTTCTGGCCAGCAGGATCCCGAGCAGTCGTCCCGCCGTCAGTCCGGTCCAGAAAAGAGAAGTCAGCAGTGCCGCCGATGTCTCATCGGCCAGATCGCGGGCAACGGCATAGGAGAAGATCCATCCGCTGAACGACGCTTCGGCTCCGACATAGAGAAAAAAGATCAGACCGATCAGCAGGGGAAGGCTTTTTCGGATTGGTGGCGAAGATGCTTCTTCATGGGAAATTTCATGAGGTTCCGGCGTCGGCAGGCGAAGAAAGAGGAGAGAAAGAACCCCGACCGGCAGGGCGATTGCCGTGAACGCTCCGGCGATACCGGTTTCGAGATTGAAGGAGAGTCCGAGCAGTGCCGGAGCCGCCGCAGCGCCGATGCCGAAAGAGAAGTGGAGTCCGTTCATATAGGGGGCGACTTTCTCCCGATGGAGCCGGACGAGCAACGTGTTCGATCCGACGTGGAGTCCTCCTTCGCAGATGCCGGCGATCAGAACAAGAAACATCATCAGGGGAAAACTTCCGGTAAAGGGAGCGATGATAAGTGTGGGAAACAGAGCGGCAAGGGCCGCACTCATCACCCGATGCCCCGGAAACCGGTCGTACATGCCGCCGATCAGGAATGCCCCGGCCATTGCTCCGAAGGCTTTCGCGGTAAAGAGGAGAGCAATCGTTTCGGTCGACGTCCCGACGTTTGCCCGCAGGGTCGGAAGGGCCGGACCGAGAACCGCTCCGGAAAGTCCCATCGTTACCAGGAGGGCGAAGTAGTGCCAGGTGATCTTCCCGGTGTCCGACTGCCTCATCGATCTTTACTCGAAAAGAGATGACGGATCCTGTCCCTGAGCCGCGTACAGAAGAATGACGAGTGTGATGCTGACGATCAGGCCGAGTGTCGCCTTTCCCAGATCGCTGAAGATCATCGCCTGTACGCGGGTCTTCAGTTTCATGCCGAGCCGAGCCCGCATGGCAAACTCACGCCCGCCGAGCAATCCAAGAAAGACCCACGTCGTGCTCATCGGCAGTTTCGCCTCCCACAGACCGAGCAGATTGTACTTGAAGAGCATCAGGACCATGCCGTAGAACAGATCGATAAGGGTAGCCGAGCGGATATCCTGGGTGTTGGTCTTTTTGTTGACGATCTTCTGAATAGCTCCCCCCTGAGCGCGGAAAATGAGGGCGAGAAGAGCGAGAATGACCACAAGGGAAAACGCGAACTCGACGGGAGTCAGGTTCTTCCCTCCGCCAAGATAGATATAGATGTTTGCCAGATCCTGCTGAAGCCACTGCCACCAGAGAAAACCGGTCGACAGCCATTGGGCGGCGGTCCAGACCTTCCGGTTTGTCCAGATCGACCGATCCGAACCGAGCGGATGATCGTGGAACCGCTTCTCGGTCGACTTTGCGATCAGGTAGTAGATGATGATCGCCGAGAGGAATGCCACGCCGTAGCCGAACAGCGATTTGTTCAACATACCGGGGAGGCTTCCTGCCGAGAAGAACGTAAGGATCAGGAATGTGGTGCTGACCGGCAGACCGAGTCGGGTGATAATCAGCAGGACGATCGGCGGAATCAGATACCAGAGAGACAGGGTTTCCGGGCTTGCGATCTTGTCGAGCCGACCATACGTCACATCGTTGTTGAGGTAACCGAGGATCAGCACGGTCACAAGAATGGTTCCGGCAAAAATCCAGAGGACCCACCAGGGGCGATGATTGTTCGAGCTGAGATAGGTTCCGAGCGTCTGGATCACGTCGTTTCCGACGACCGAGTAGGAGGCCAGCGCAAAGCCGGCATACATAACGAAAGGCGTCAGGTCCATTCAGGTCAGGTTCGTGTGCTTCGGTGAACAGTCTTCCGGATCTCCGGCACTGATTTGAAGCGGCAAAGATACGATTCCGGACTCTTGCCCGAACCGCCATGATTCAGATCGATAATCTTTCAATCGTCCTGCCTATATTCCTCTCCGTTGTCACACATATTCCCGAGCGTATCTATGCGACCACGTATCTATTATTCCTCGCACCATCTCTGGGCGGCCGATCGCTGGGCGTCGGAAGCGGCCCGCATCGAACGGGAGTGGGAGGGAGCTCCCCGATTCAGCATCGAGCATCGCGCATTTGTGACGAATGCCGTCTTCTCGGCCGTTGCGTTTCTGGAAGCGGCGATCAACGAGCTGTTTCAGGATGCCTACGATGAGCATCTGGCCTATATCTCTCCTCTCAGTCCTGCCGTCCGCTCCTCGCTTGCCGATTTCTGGCGGATCATTGCCGAACACAACATCCGGGCCCGCTCACGCTTCGGAACGACCGAGAAGTATGAGGTTGCTCTTGCGCTGACGCAGAACGAGCCCCTTGATCGGGATGACGAGATCTATCGGGATGTCCGTCTGGTGATCCGCGTCCAGAATGCTCTGGTTCACTACAAACCGAGCAAGCTGATGGAGATCGACAAATCGGGCTTCGACGAATCGCTTCACGGGAAGTTCCCGTTGAACCCGTTCATGACCGGGACGGAAAATCCGTTTTTCCCCGACAAAGCCCTCGGAGCCGGTTGTGCCCGGTGGGGAATCGATTCCTGTCGGGAGTTTGCCGACCGTTTTTTTGCGCTGATCGGGGTTCGTCCGAATTATCAGGGGGCGGTGTTTGAGTGAGCCGGTGGGTGAATCGGGAGAAGAGGAGAGGCCCGGCAGTTGTGGAGTAGAACAGGAATCACGCATCCGCCGCCGCGGACGCAAAGGATACATGCCCGATTATCGTACGAAGACTGACACGCATTCTGCATTGCGGAATCCGGTTCGACTGCCGTAAGTTCCCCGTTCAATTATGCGACAACAGCTCCGACAGCTCTCAGGGGATACGGCGATCTATGGTGTGACGACCATTGTTCAGCGTTTTCTCTCGTTTCTTCTGACGCCCTTCTATACGCACTTTCTGCTTCCCGAGGAGCTGGGGATTCAGGCCGATCTTTTTGTCATCATTGCCTTCCTTCTGGTTCTGGCGAATGCCGGAATGGAGTCCGCCTATTTTCGCTACGATGCCGCCGCCGCCACCGATGGCGAACGGCGGGCGACCTTCTGGAATGCGATCGGCGTCAACTGGAGCGTTGCCGGCATTCTGGGCGTCCTCTTCATTCTCTTTCCGGAGGTCTTCAATCGGGTCACGTTCATGAACCTTCCGGAGGAATATCTCTATCTCGTCCGGATGGCCGGCGTCATCATAGCGCTCGATTCGATGAGTATGATTCCGCTGGGACTCCTTCGGATGCGGCGGCGGGCTTTCAAGTTCGGCGTGATCAAGATCGCCTCGATTCTGGTGAACGTTCTGCTGAATGTTATTCTCGTCGGTTTTCTCGACATGAAGCTGGAGGGCATCTTTATTGCCGGCATCGCCCAGTCGGTGACGCAGTTCGGTCTGACGCTCCCCTTCGCCGCCCTGATGCGTCCGATCACGTTCAGTCCGGAATTGCGGCGCATGATGATCCGCTTCGGTCTGCCGACCATCGGTTCCGGACTTTCGATGATTGCCCTTCAACTGATCGACCGGCCGATCATCCGCTCGATTGCCGGACACGACGCTCTCGGTCTGTACCAGGCGAACTACCGTCTCGGCATCGTGATGATCGTCTTCGTCTCGGTATTTGAATTCGCATGGCGTCCCTTCTTCCTGCAGCAGGCTTCGAAGGAGAACGCCCGGGAACTGTATGCACGGATTTTCACTTACTTCAATCTGATCGCCGGATTCATTCTTTTGAGCGTCGCCTTCTTCATCCCGAACATCGCCGCTTTTCCCATCCCGTTTACCGACGCGACGTTCATCAACGAAATCTACTGGCCGGGACTCGGCATCGTGCCGATTGTTCTCTGGGCCTATCTCTTCAACGGATGGTATACGAACTTTATCGCCGGGGTCTATATCGAGAAGAAGACCGCTTCGCTTCTCTGGATCACGCTTGCTGGAGCGGCGATCGAGGCCATCCTCTGTTTCGCTCTTGTTCCGGCAATCGGCATTGCCGGAGGTGCCTGGGCGACGGTCAGTGCCTACTGCGTGATGGCCGTTTCTCTCTACATCTATATCCGGCGGTACTATCCGATTCCGTATGAATGGGGGAGAGTGGGATTGATTCTGGTGGGAGTTCTCGGGCTGCTCGGGGCGAACCTGTGGTGGGTGGATGCCGGAGATCTCTCCTTCAAAGCGGTTGTGCAGCGGCTTCTGCTTCTGGTCGGCTTTCCGGTCTGGCTGATCCTGACCGGGTTCTTCACCCGTTCGGAGCGGAAGGAAATGGAGCGTCTGTTCCGGATGTTGCGGCGGAGGGGAGGATGATGTTCTGGGGACGGAGAAAGGCGGGACCGAACCTTGTCGGAACAGGCATTCTGCTTGCCGTTGCGGGTCTTCTTGCACTTTCGATATATGGCCTGATCGATCTTCTCAATATCACGTTCCCCTCCTATTGGAGCGGACCTGTCTTCTACGGATCGCTCCTTATCGCCACCCTGCTCGTCGTCCGCTACTACGACCGGATGCCTCCGGAGTGGGTCGGTCTCGGTCTGCACCGGTGGGTTCGTCGGGAGATCGGATGGGGTATTCTGATCGGTGCGGGAATGGCTCTCCTGGCTTGGAGTCCTGCTGCGATCTTCGGCTCGGTCGAGTTTCGCGGAGTGGAGCAGTACGACCGTTTTCTCTACTGGGGACTTTTCATCCTTGCGAGCGGAATCGGCGAGGAACTTCTTTTTCGGGGCTATCTCTTTCAGCGGGGCATTGAACTCTTCGGTAGTGGCGTTGCCGTCGTTCTGTTCTCTGCGGGATTTGCTCTGGCTCATCTGGGCAATCCCGATATTACCCCGGTCGGACTGATCAATATTTTTCTTGGAGGGATTTTTTTCTCGGCCTGTTATCTCGCCGTCGGGTCTCTCTGGTTGCCGATGGCGGTTCACGTCTCCTGGAACATGATGCTGACGCTTGTGCTGGGAACGCCTGCAAGCGGTTGGCTGTTTGAAGAGTCGGTCTGGCTGACGACGGTCAACCGTTACGATTTTCTGACCGGCGGAGCCTTCGGTCCGGAAGGGGGAATCGGTGCGACGCTGGCGCTCGTTGTCGGGGGAGTCTTTCTGCTGGTCTTTCGCTCTCTTCGCATGGCTCCGTGGAGTTTCTCCCGTATCTTTTTTGCGTTTTACGCACGTCGGCGCGAGGAAGCGCAGGACACGGAAGGGCAATATCTCCCCCGTCATAGAGGAACAAACCTTTGATCATCATACCAGTCTATCCCCGCGCTGCATCTTCCGGATGCACGCATACCCTGGATCAACTATCTGGAGGAATCGATGAAACGAATGCATAGTGCGGCAATCGTCGCTATTATCACCATTGTCATCTTCGTCGCGGTCCCGCATCGCGCGCAGGCGCAGTGGATTCTCCTTGAGGATACCGCCCACCAAATGGTGCAGGAGGGACTCGATGAGATGTACAATATGAACCATACGAAAGCAAACGAAATTTTTACCGCATTGGCGCAGCGGATGCCGGAACATCCGGCCGGCCATTTTCTTCTGGCATTGAACGACTGGTGGAAGATCAAGCCCAACATTGCCGACAAGGCAGCCGTCGATAAATATTCCAGGTCCTTTAACTCCCATCTTGACAGATCGATCGCTATCTGCGATTCGCTCCTGAAGGAGAACGAACTCGATATTGTCGGCCTCTTCTTCAAGGGGGCGGCCTACGGTTATCGGGCCCGGCTGAAATCGTCCGATCTCCGCTCGAAGTCTGTGACCGACTGGATCGGCGTCCTTAAGGATGCCAACGAGGGGAGAAAGATGCTTCTGGAGTGCCAGCGCCTTGCGCCGAGCAACAGCGATGTGCTTCTGGGTTCGGGACTGATTCTGTACTGGTCGGAGGAGATGCCGAACAAGGTTGCGGCTCTCAAAACACTCAGTCTGCCCCCCGGCGACAAGCAGATCGGACTGCAGATGATCCGGATCTCAGCCGAGAAGGCTCTCTACACGAAAGTGGAGGCGAAATATGCTCTGCTGGAAATCTTGGCCAACAACGAGAAGGATTGGGGAGATGCTCTGGTCATTGCCGAGGAACTCTACAACAAGTATCCGAACAATCCGGACTTCCATAAGTACTATGCCCGTGCCCTCTACTATGAGGGAAAATACGAGCAGTCGGACAAGGAGTGGCGGCTGTTGTTGAAGCGGGTGAAATCCCGGCAGTTCGGCTACGAGCTATCGCTGGTTCGCCAGGGACTCTACTATCTCGGCGATATCCAGTTGAGGAAGAGAACACCCGAACCGGCCGAAGCCGTGACGATTCTGAAAGAGGCGGTCAAGGTCAACGAACGACTGGAGGAAGAGGATTCCGGTTACTACATCGCCGCAATTCTCCGGCTCGGAAATGCCTACGACCTGTTGGGCAAGCGGACAGATGCACTGGAGCAGTACGAGAAGGTCCTCGATCTGGAAGATGTCAATAACAGATATCACAAGAGGGCGAAAGAGTTCATCGCCACTGCTTATAAATAAGAGATGTGTCGTTGATCCACGAATCTTTTCATGCAAAGAAGCCCTGTCGACTGAAGGTTGACAGGGCTTCCGGCTATATACTCCTGACCGGTGAGAATAGAGGAGGGATGTTCGGGTTCCGGTAGATTCCTATAGACGAGATGTCGGACCCGTACTGTCGGGTCGGTGTTCGGGTTTTTCGTCGACATGACATGTATTGACCCATTGACCGTTGGCTGGTCAAGCTCGCCCTCATACAACCGGCATGTCCCTGAGGTTTGTCCCATGAAGAGGAGAACCACCTTGCTCGGTACGGAAGCAAGCGGAAAGATCGAAAAGGGAGCAAAGAAAAAAGCCTTGCCGATACATATGTCGGCAAGGCTTTTCATTGTTATTTCGAGCAGTTTGCCTTTTACAGTCCGGCCTGGCTGCTGGTCATCTCGTTCCACTCCATCCATCCGCCGTGATAGACCATCACGTTCGTATATCCCTCATCGATCGTCTTGCGGGCCGCTTTCGGCGCTGCGGAACATTTCGGTCCGCCGCAATAGAAGATCATCCGTGCATTCTTGTCTTCCGGAAGGGTAAAGCTTGAGAAGAGAACCGCGCCGTCGATGTGACCTTCCTTATAGGATTCCTCTCCGCGAGCGTCAATGACGTAGACCCCTTCTTCTATCAACTGAAGAAGCTGTTCGTGTGTAATGGTGGAGAACTGGATAGTCTCCTCTGCCTTTTTCTCCTGCTTCTTGGTGCACTCACCGGCTTCTTTCTTCTTGCTGCAACAACCGCTGCCCGACTGAGCCTGGAGGCCTTCCGCGCTGAAGAAAAGGGCCGCCGCGGCGGCGAATGGGATCAGTTTTTTGAACATGGTAACCTCGTTTGTAGTAATGATGAACAGGAATTTCTACTTGATGTAATCGTGTAACGGACAGTGCCACGACGTCAACCTGACGGGGAGATTGCCTCGGGTCTTACCGGTTCGACGATACGAGTAAAAAAAAGTTCCTCCCCTTCTCAGAACTCGATTGACGTGTGAAGAGCAATCTCCTCAAGGATGGAACTGACATGCAGACACCGGTCGAGTTCACCCTCGTATACCGCCGCCAGCCCCCTTGTGTCAACCTCGAAGGCGATCCCTTCGGCCTCTGATGGGGTACATCCTGTCGCCTTGATCAGTTGGTGAATGACTTCATCAAAGGTGTGGATCTCGTCGTTGTAGAGGATGACCTTGGCCGGCAGGCCGACCAGTGTCTCCTCGGCAACCAGGACATCCTCATCGGGATCATCGAGAATGGCCGAACGGACGGTAACCGGTGACAGAGCCGTTACCTTCGCACCTGATGAGACGAAACGCCGTCTCAGCTTCTCCAATTGTTGTCGTATCAAATCAAACATATCCGCAAAATAACTCTCTGCTGGTGGATGAAACAACTGCAAATTTGCATCACAGTCCCTGCTGATGATCAGGGTGCCGCAAACTTATAGACAACCCCGTTCTTGTCGTCGGTCACATAAAAAGTTTTTCCGTCGCCGCTCCATGCAATTCCCACCGGCTGTCCCCAGTAATCCCCCTGTGCGTTCAGCCAGCCGCTGAGGAAGTCGGCCTGATAGGGGTCCGAGCCGTCATTCTTGCTCCGTACCCGCACGACTTTGAAGCCGGTCCGCAGTTCTTTCGGACGACTGATCGCTCCGAGAACATACCCCTTGTAGACGATGAGCATCGAGTTCTTCCAGTTCGGACCGAGGACATCATGCGGATAGAATTGCAAATCGGTCGACAGGGAGTAGGGCTGCAGCTCGATGACCGGCGGTGTCGGATTCTTCGGCAGACGAACATCTCCATCCTTGTACTGGGCGAACTTCGGATTGCGATAATTCTGCGAATAGTAGTAGGGGTGTCCGTACTGTCCTCCCGATTTCAGAATATTGATCTCATCCGGGGCCAGACTCTCGGCAAGGTTGTCCATTCCCTGATCAACACCCCAGAGATCGCCGGTTGCCGGATGAACGTCCATTCCCATCGTGTTGCGGAGTCCGTTCATCAGCACCCGGTTCGGACGTCCCCCTTCCTTGTCCAGTCTGAAGATCGTGGCGTGCTCGCGATCCCGCTCCTCTCCGTTGGCATCGGTGGCCCCGACGCTGATGTAGAACTTCTGGTCGGCCGGACGGTAGCGGAGGGTACGAGTGAAAAATTCTCCCGCATCGGGAAGCTGATCGGTCAATTCCGTCTGTGTCCCTTCGATCGAGGTGGGGGAGGAAAAATCAAAACGGTAGACGTGGCGCTCATCGGTGTAGTAGAGGGCGCCGTCAACCAGATCGAGGCCGTGCGGACTCTTCAAACCCGTAGCGATCGGAGTCACCGTGCCGCTTCCGGTAATCGCCAGAATGCGTCCCCCGTGATCGCTGACAAAAACGGTTCCGTCTCCGCGAACCACAATGTCGCTGGCCTGCCCCAGATTCCATGCGTAGACTTCCGCAGTGAATCCGGCCGGAGCGTACAACTTCCGTTCGTTCTCGAAAGCTCCCACGGCAGCCCGCGCCTCGCCCGGAACGCTGATCGTGACCGAATCCATGCTCCGAAGCGATTCGACGGTGACAAGCTTGATGACGCCGTTCCCTTTGTTGTCGGCGTAGTCGAGCCAGGATCTGACGTCACCCGATGGGGTGAGTGTGTCCCGTTGCAGGGCCTGTGGGTTTTCCTGTTCGAAGAAGATGGAGGCGAAACGGGAGCCGCAGGATGGGAGAAAGATTCCTCCGGCAAGAATGCCGAGTGCGAGACCGATGGACGATGCAGAAGGTAAACGTGTGATCATGGTTCCTGAAAAATTTTCCGCAGTGATGGACAGGTCGCACTAATCTACTGATTTTGCCGAAACAGACGGGCAGCCGTACTTTCCGTTTTTCCCGGAACGAAACCAAACCTTTGCACACCATAATCACTGGACATGAGCATGAATTCCGATACGGCAACCGGCGTCGTTCGCGCTCCGCGCGGGACGGAACTGACCTGTAAAACCTGGCAGATCGAGGCGGTCTACCGGATGATTCAGAATAATCTGGATCCTGAAGTGGCCGAAAAACCGGAAGAGCTGATCGTCTACGGCGGCTACGGAAAGGCGGCACGCAACCACGAAGCCTTCCGGTCGATTCTCGAGGTCCTTCAACGACTGGAACCGGACGAGACGCTGCTTGTACAGTCGGGCAAACCGGTCGGCGTGGTCCGCACCCACATCGATGCCCCCCGCGTTCTGATCGCTAACAGCAACCTCGTGCCGAAGTGGGCCACATGGGAGGAGTTCCGTCGGCTTGACGAATTGGGATTGATGATGTACGGACAGATGACCGCCGGGAGCTGGATCTATATCGGCACGCAGGGCATCCTTCAGGGAACCTACGAGACGTTTGCCGCCTGTGCCGACCGGCATTTCGGCGGGACGCTGGCCGGGAGGCTGGTGGTGACTGCCGGACTCGGCGGTATGGGGGGGGCCCAGCCGCTGGCCGTGACGATGAACCGGGGCGCCGCCCTCTGCGTGGAGATCGATGAGGAGCGGATCGACAAGAGGATCCACGACCGGTACTGCGACCGGAAGACGGCAAGTCTGGACGAAGCGCTGCAGTGGCTGGATGAAGCCATGAAGAAAGGAGAAGGATTATCCGTCGGACTTCTCGGCAATGCCGCCGAAGTTCTTCCCGAACTTGTTCGCCGGGGCGTCATCCCCGACGTGGTGACCGATCAGACCTCGGCCCACGATCCCCTCAACGGATACTATCCGATGGGGTTGACCAGGGAGGAGGGGGATGCTCTTCGCCTGAGCGATCCGCAGGAGTACCTGCGGCGGGCAGGTGAGTCGATTCGCGTCCACGTGGAGGCGATGTTGGCGATGAAGGATGCCGGTGCGGTCGCTTTCGATTACGGCAACAACATACGGGCCGAGGCGGAGAAGGAGGGATGCGAACGGGCGTTCGAGATTCGGGGGTTTGTTCCCGAATATATCCGTCCCCTTTTCTGCGACGGCAAGGGACCGTTCCGATGGGTGGCTCTCTCGGGCGATCCCGAAGATATCTACGCGACCGACCGGGCAATTATGGAACTTTTCCCCGATGACGAGCCGCTCCACCGCTGGCTGAAGATGGCCGGTGAACGGGTTGCCTGGCAGGGACTTCCGGCCCGTATCTGCTGGCTCGGGTACGGAGACAGGGCGAAAGCCGGTCTGCTTTTCAACGAGATGGTTCGCGATGGGCGGCTCTCGGCTCCGATCGTGATCGGACGTGACCATCTCGACTGCGGATCGGTGGCCAGTCCGAACCGGGAGACTGAGGGGATGATCGACAGCTCGGACGCTGTCAGCGACTGGCCGCTGCTGAACTTTGCGCTCAACGCCGTCGGCGGTGCCACGTGGGTGTCGTTTCATCACGGAGGGGGAGTCGGCATGGGATACTCGCAACATGCAGGTATGGTCGTGGTGGCCGACGGAACCGAGGAGGCCGATGCACGACTTCAGCGTGTGCTGACCTACGATCCTGCCATGGGCATCTTCCGTCATGCCGATGCGGGATATGAGCGGGCAATCGAAAATGCCCGCAAACACGGGATTGATATTCCGATGATGGAGGAGAATATCTGATGGAAGAGAGGATGTCCGCTCGGGCTCGGGAGCGTGCTCCCTTTCCTCTGGTTATCGGCGTTACCGGTCATCGTGACCTTCGGGATGTCGATCTGCCGGGGTTGAAACGGGTGATATCCGATCTCTTTCGGGAGCTTCAGGGGCGTTGCCCCCATTCTCCCCTTCAATTGCTGACGCCGCTGGCCGAAGGGGCCGACCGGATTGCAGC
>CAMLOB010000048.1 GCA_946481475.1 uncultured Chlorobiota bacterium
GCAACGGCATGTCCGCCACCGCCGCCGCCGCTGATCAGCGCGGTATCACCGGCAACAAATCCCATAACCGCCCCGCCGGTCCCCCCGCCATGTCCACCCGGATCCTCTTTCAGAGGGAACTCTTCTCCCGACCGTCCATATCGTCCTGATGAGCCGAACGGATGCCCGGTTCCTCCCCCTGAAGGAAGACGAAGCCGGGCGGCTCCGCCGGGAACATCGTTCATGCTTCCACCGGCACCGAACCGACCGGAACGATCCCCTCCGGAGGCCGGACGGGCTCCATTCCCTTTGGCAATCAACGTATCGCTCGGTGCTCCTCCGGCGGTATACCCTGTCCCTCCTCCGGTACTGTTTCCTCCTCCTCCCCCTCCTCCTCCGGGACCGGCAAGACCGTACGAGGCAAAGGAAAGACCGGCGGCATTGGGTGCGGAGACGGAAAGGACGGCAGTAGAATCGACAACGACCTCACCGGCGGCAAGGATCGTCAGGGGAAGAAACCCCTGCTCCCCTTCGGCTTCCGGATCGATGTCGGTCATCTCGGCCGTATAAACTCCACTGCGAAGAATCAAGGTGTCGACGACGAGAACACCCCGCCGAGACCGGGTCCCGTAGATTCCTCCGGAACCGAGCCTCCCTCCCCCTTCGATCAGACCGGAGCCGTTCGGTCCGAGACGTTGCGGCAGAACTATCGAGAAGAGTTGCTCATTGCTGATATTCTCCCCGACCCGTACGCGGAGAGGAATATCTCCGGGCGTTGCATCGGGATGGACGAAGAGCATGGTCGAGAGAAGACGCCCTTCCCAGCTTACCACCGAAGGTCCGACCACCAGACGGTTACCGTCTTCCGGGCGAACAAGTTCAAGACCGACCTCCGCCGGATTGAGCGTATCGGGTCCGAACGCCCCGAATGCGTAAGCCGGAGCATAGGTCTCCACAACCACACTCATGCCGGGAGCGGCCGCATCCGGGAGCATGTAGGAAGTTTGCGGCGTTCGGGCAGACCGGTAGAACACACCGGTTTTCGCAATCGACGAATCGTTTTTCCGGATATACCGTTCTCCGACGATAAAGGCCCGTTCTCCGGAAATTGCAAGACCGTTGACAATCCGCCACTCTCCGTCAGGATTACCGGTAAGGCTGTTCAGGTCATCGACAAATTCGGTCTGCCGCCACCCCCCTCCGCCATCGCGCATATATTCGGCAAATCCCGTTCTGGGACGGTCGGCAGCGAAACGTCCCCGAAATGTCGTCCAGGCGGCAGCCATCCTTCCCCGGCCGTCGGCGGCGATGTCAAAATCCAGAAGAGTGGAGTCGTAGGATATCACCGGAGAGATCGAGAAATTCCCCTCGGCATTCGTGGCATAGAAAAGAGAGGAGGGGATCTTGTCGTTTCGGGATATCAGCAGATGATACCGGCCGGAAGAATCGAGCACCCCTCGCATCCGCAGGTCCCGGGCCTGCGGGACCGTTACCGTCAGGTCGTACAGAGGAACCGACACCTTCTCAATTCCGAGCGGAAGACCGTCCGCATTGAACGTCAGATGCCACAGAGAGCCGGAATCGTTTTGCACGAAGACCTCAAGCCGGTCGGAATGGATCTCGAGCTCCGGATCGGACAGCTTGCAGTTTGCCCCGCTGCACGGCACCGAACCGATAACTCTCGAAGTCCGGAGCCGGTCATTCCAGTAATGGAGTTCGATCTTTCTCCCCTGCTCTCTCAGCCAGAGGACGTGGGCAACGCCGGAAGAATCGATTGCCATGTCGTAGCGTCCCGATCTGTTGGTCAGCAGCACGGGAGGAAAGTCCTGGAAAGTTCCGACGCGATCATTGGTGTAATACAGGCCGATCTGCAGACCGTTCGGACCGAAGACGTTGGCCAGGAAGGCCAGGTGGAGTACCCCTTCGTCGTCAACGGCAAAGCGATAGGAAGTTGAGTCGGTCCCCACCGTATCGTAAATCGTTCCGGTATCGGTCATCAGAAACGGGGCACCGAATTCACCGGACTGATCGTCGGCATGGTAGACCTGCAATCCGGCGCTGTTGGGATCGCGCGACACCCAGACATAGTGAACCACACCCCAACGGTCGATGACGGCACGGGGACTGAGGGAAAGAAGAAGATCGGAACTGATCGAGGTGTTGATCGAGTCATACATCCACTCAGCCGGCTGTGCCCGCAACGCTCCGATGGCCGTTACCGTCAGACAGCACAGCAGAAGCGGCAACCGGAAGGAGGTACGGCAGAACCGACGCCCGACGGGAACGCTATCCGTTGCTGGTGTTGTATGATGAGTACGGCGAAACACTGTGCATATCTTCAATGATCTTTATACCCGACCCAGCGCAACTCTGCAAATTGATCAGGGGGCGGAACGGCGGTTAACGGTAACACGAACCATGCGGGAGAAGATACGCCCTTCGGGCAGATTGTTATCGAACACTTCGTCGCTCGATTCACTCGATCCGCTCACCTTGGTCACCACCAATTCCGGCAGCGAAAGACGGTTCCGAACGTTCTGAAGTGCCGCCTCCACATTCTGCGCCCGTTGCAGGGCAAGCTCGCGATTGTGCCGGACATCGCCGACGCGATCGGTGAAACCGGTAATTTCAATCCACCCCCCTTCCTGAACCGTGCGGGCGATTTCATAGATCTCGGAGCGATGTTCCGGGCGCAACTCCGCCCTGTTGTAGATAAAACCGACCAGCAGATATTCCTTGACCTCCAGCTCCGATTCCTCCTCCTCCGGAGTTCTTGTCACCCGTTCGATCACCCGGAACGATTCCTCCGCCGCTGCGGTCTGTCCGGTGACGTCGGTCACCTCGAAGCGATAGTGAATCGGCACCGGATCCCGACTGATACGCAGGTCGCCCAGAGGCCAGTACGTGCTGGCCGATCCCCCGACCGTCGTTTCGGACGAATCGAGACGGAGAAGGATACGCCCCCCCTGCCGCACGGTGATGTTCCAACTGGCGATGGCCGAATCGTACAGCATCTCGGGATAGAACTTGATGGCAGGTGGAGACGCGATGCTGGCCATCCGTTCAATAACCACGGGACGAAGCAGAGATTCCCCGTCGAAGACAAACTCTGCGCGCCGGTTCTCCGCACGCCCCTCTTCGGTCTCCTCGCTCGACGGATTGGTCGGTTCTCCGGCCGCAACCTTTATCCTTCGGGCATCGATTCCCCAGATCTCCCGCAGATACCGCCGCACAGCCTCCGCCCGGTGCAACGACAGGGTCGAGTCGGCTCTGCGCTCCTCGTTCGAAGTCGTCCCGACCACCGTCACGGAAACCTCGGGCCTGGCCCGCATTCTCTGTCCGAGAATGTTCAGCAGATGATGGTGCAGATCGACCGGCGTCATCGATTGAAGCGAGTCCGGATGGAAGCGGTCGGCCTCTTCGGGAGTCCGGAACAGAACGTAGCGGTCGGCGATCTTCCCGCTTCCGGCCTCAAAGAACAGATTGGGGATCAGGGGGATACTGCGGCTCCAGGGAGATTCCCGAATCTCGATCACCGGCTCGGGATACTCATTTCCTTTGTCGTCGATCCCGACAACCCGGATGAAAGCTTCCAGAGCCGGCTTCGACGGCGTCTCTTCATCAACCGGGGCGTCAACCACCGCCGTATCGATTGATTCTCCGATCATTCCGGGAGGAGCCTGAGGAGGTTCGGGCAATGCAGCGATCAGCGGCGGCGGAATCTGACGAGGCTTCTCGTTCCAGCTCTCCCAGGCAAGCCCGATGGAAGCGTGAACAGTGGTGGCCCCCCACTGATAGGACTGCTCGAACGATGTGGTCACCAGGCTCACCCCGAGTTCCGGTATCAGAGCCAGATGATTCCCAAGCGGAAGACGGAGTCCTCCCCAGGCCGAGACCTCGAATCCGAGGTTGTTGAATTCCAGTTCTTTCCCCCGGTTGACCGGTCGTTGATAGTCGTCGGTCTCGGTGAAAGAGGCTCCGATCGGAGTGACGATCTGCTCGTACTGCCGGACATCTCCGGTCGACAGAAGGAGAAGCGACGGAGCCGCTCCAAGCCGGAGATTTGCCGCCGGCTCCCAGATCAGACCACCGGAAAGGGCAATCGCACGCATCGAGGCGTCCAGACGCTGTTGCGTCACTACCTCTCCGGTTACTCCGTTGAGATAGCGTGACGGTTGGGAAAAACTCTCTACGAAACCGATCGGCCGGTTCTGCAGACCGACACTGCCGGTAAAGAGAAAGGAAGGAGCACGAAGCAGAGGAAACTCGCCGAAGACTTTCAGCCCGGTCAACCCGGAAACCTGATCGGTGAACTCACCGCAACCGGGACTTCCGTAATAGATATCGAGCGTTGTCCGGTGGGCCGTCAGACCGAACATCGGTGCTGCGGCAAGACGCCAGCCGAAGGACCGTTCGGTCATCAGCCCTCCATCAGGATTATAGTCCGGAGCGCTCCCCTGCGAGAAGAGCGGGGTGACGGCAAGCAACGGAAACAGGAATAGCGGGACAATCAGGGAAAGCCCCCGATTGCAGCGAGAGAAGGGGAGGTTGTTCGATGCGGAACGATTCATCCGACTCGCTTTGTAGCCCTCTATCATTGACTGTGCCTGTTTTTTGATGCCGGGAGATGGAAAATAACGACGACGACCTATAATCGGAAAAGCCGACGCCATATTGCGTCGGCTTTCGAGACCGGGGAATATTTATGCATGAGACGGAACCGGGAGGCAGAGCGCCCGGCTTCGCTACTGTTCGTTTGTGTCCGAAGGGGTCTGCGGTAATCTTCGCTTGGGAAGTTCAGTCCCCAACGGCGGGTTAGGCTTCCCGGAACCGCCCTCATCCGATGCCTTGTTTGCCTCTCCACTCTGACCGGACGAATTCCCGGCAACGTTGTGGGTCTCTCCGCTTCCTCCTTCCGGATTCACGCTCCGCTGGTTGACTGCCGTCGAATGGCTTGCCTGCATCTCACCCTGTCGTGCAGCCGTCGGGGCGGAAACGGTTGAAGCCGTCACATTCTCCCCTTCAATCCCCTCAGAATCCATATCAGGATTCGCTACATCTTCATTCGCCACGCCGACCGCCGGTACCTGCAGCACGGCCTCCCGATTCCACGACATAGCCGACTCGATATCGGAAGCGGAAACCGGAAGCGCATTCCTCAGGGCCACATCCTGATCACCACGGCTGTAGAATCCGGCCAGGAAGCTGCCGACCGACAGGAAGAGGACCAGAGGGGCCGATATCCAACGGGGAATGCGACCGAAAAGCCCGGAACCTTCCGGGGCGCCGGAGGAACGGGAATCGGATGCAGACCGATCCTTTGCAAAGGCATCGCCGCCGTTCAGCCCGCCGGCCGCAGCCGCCACAATCGCCGCCTCTTTCATGACGTTTGCGCGAATCGACTGGGAGACGCGGGACTTGTCGGCCTCTTCGTGCAGAATCCTGTCCAGCATCACATGCGACTTCAGCCCGAGCCGCAGCGAGTCGCTGGAAGCGACCGAAAGGAGGAACTGGCGCTCCTGGTCGGGCGACAATTCGTTGTTGAAAAATGATGTGATGAGATCAACCGTGTTCATTGCCTTTTCAATTGGATCTGTCGTTGTTTTCTATCCATTTCTTCCGTGTGACCTGACTTCACAGAGGGACAGGACACGCCGTTTTCCCTTGAGACAATTCCTGGAATCCGTTTCTCTACTCCTGCTCTCACTTCTTGTCGTCGTCCGAGGAGTTCCCCAGCGGATCCTCGTCCTCCAGCATTCCCAGCCAGTTGGCCAGCAACTTCCGCAGCGAATGTCGTGCACGGAAGGCCCGGGTCTTTGCCGCGGTCATCGAAACCCCCTGCATCTCGGCGATTTCATCAAAAGTATAGCCGAGCATCGAGTGGAGGACAAAGGCTTCCCGCTGCATCACCGGCACGCGGGTCAGGGCGCGATTGACCAGTTCCTTCAGCTCGCTGTATTGACTGTTGTCTTGCAGCATCCATTCTCCCGCCGGATCGACCGCATCGATCGAGACATTCCCCTGCCTCCTTTTCCGCCGTTCAATGAATTTCAAGCCGGTGTTTCGGGCAACCGTGAAGAGAAAGGCGCGAAAATGCTCCACCTCCTTCCCTCTTCTCCGCATTCTGACCACCCGCATCCAGGTCTCCTGAAACACCTCTTCGGCATCCTGCTGTGTGGAAAGAAGGTACTTGCAGTAAAGGAACAGAGGCTTTTCATACGCCTCATAGAGTTTCCCGAATGCAATCTCATCCCCCTGAAGGAAAGCGGAAAAGAGCTCTTCGTCCTGTTGCCCGGATCCGGAAGTCTGTTTCTTTGTGGTATGGACCTCGGAATCAGTCATAACCCTGCTGGATGTGCGTTCTCGTCGACGATACGGGGGAAAAGACCCCCGGGAGGGGTAAATGTTACCGACGGGTTTTTCAGGAAATCAGTCGTTTGGTGACGGCGGAAAACGAGACGATCATCTTTTTCAGGAATTCTCCCCGCTCCTCTTCCACGATACGCCCTTCCTCATCGAACATTTTCGATCCCCACGGAAGAACATACATATCGGGATAGACGTGGACGCCGAGACCTTCGAGGGGGATGCGGAGTTGCCAGAGTCCCCGGATTCCGCCGAATTGTCCGGTTGAGGTCGAAATCAGCAGAGCGGTCTTCCCCCTCAGCGGTCCCGGCCGGATGCGTGAGATCCAGTCGACGGCATTCTTGAGCGTTCCGGGAAGAGAGTAGTTGTATTCGGGAGAGGCGATGATCATTCCGTCGCACGTTTCCAGCAACTCCTTCCACCTCTGTGTCTCCGCCGGGAAACCGTCGTTTTCCTGCACATCGGCATTGTAGAGGGGAGGGGCCAGTTCCCGGAAATGGACGAGATCGACCTCGGCTCCGGCCTCTTCGGCATACCGCGCGGCCACCCGGATCAGCTTGCGGTTCAACGATCCTTCCCGAAGGGAAGCGGCAAAGGTGAGAAGTTTCATAGCGGATTGTTTAGATCATACGGACTCAAACGAATGGGGAAGGAGGAGACGATTTCCCCCGGCTTCCCCATCCGGTAAACATACACGACCTATGCACCGTTCCCGGAAACAAGGCGAAGGAACTTCCGTTTGCCGACTTTCAGCACCGCCTCGTTTTCCGGCGCAAATACCAGGTTGATATCCGAAATCTTCTCTCCGTCGATCGAGACGCCTCCCCCCTGAATCAGGCGACGGGCCTCCCCTTTCGATGAGGTCATGCCTGCGTCGACCATCAATTGCGTCAGGCTGGTCGGCTCGGGAACGTGCCTGACATCCATCTCCTCCGGCACATCCTTGTCGATGAAAATCCTGTCGAACTCCTCCTCGGCCTTCATCGCCGTCTTCCGGCTGGTGTAGCGGGCCACCAGTTCGCGCGCAAGCCGCCGTTTCAGATCACGCGGATGAAGCTCTCCCGATGCCAGTCCTCTCTTCAGCTCCTCCACCTCACTCTCAGGATAGAAGACCACAAGCCGGAACCAGTCGGGCATCAACTCATCCGGAATCGAAAGGGTCTTGCCGTACATGTCGTTCGGGAAATCGTTCAGGGCGATGTAGTTGTCGAGCGACTTCGACATTTTCTCCTTTCCGTCGGTACCGACCAGCAGAGGGCAGGTGATGATCACCTGCGGTTCCTGATCGTGGGCCCGTTGCAGATCGCGCCCCACCAGCAGGTTGAACTTCTGATCGGTCCCCCCCAGCTCCACATCCGAACGGATGGCCACCGAGTCCATCGCCTGGACCAGCGGATAGAGGAGCTCGTGAAGGGAGATCGGCACCTCGGCCGCAAAGCGCTTGCTGAAATCGTCCCGCTCCAGCATCTGCGATACGGTATACTTGCTGGCCAGCGCAATCACCTCGGCAAAGCTCATCGGGGCAAGCCATTCGCTGTTGTAGACAATCTTCAGAAGTTTCGATGAGAGGATCTTCGTCGCCTGATCGAAATAGGTCTGCCCGTTCTGCCGGGTCTCCTCAAGCGAAAGGGCCGGCCGGGTTTTCGAGCGGCCGGAGGGATCGCCGATCATTGCCGTGAAATCGCCGATAATCAGAATCGCCTGGTGTCCGAGATCCTGAAAATCCCGCATCTTCTGCAGCACCACCGCATGTCCGATGTGAAGATCCGGACGCGAAGGATCGGCCCCGAGCTTCACATCGAGCGGTCGCCCGGTCTCGATCGAGCGCTTGAGCTTCGCCTCCAGCTCCTCTTCCGGCAGAATTTCCTCGGTCCCCCGTCGGATCAGATCCATCTGTTCGTTCAGCGGCGGAAATATCGTCTTCTCTTTCATCATGGTGTTATGGTCGTTGAACAATTGTTCAATGGTTCGAAAGGGAAAGGTGGGAAGTTAACAAAAGTTTGAAGGGAGGGGGGTTGCGAATGGTCAGACGATCGATGGCCGAAGGGAATGATCTCCCGATAAAAGCCGCACCGATACCGCAAGACCGAAACCGGTTCCCCGTATCGGCCGATTCTCAGGAGACTTTCTCAACCGGGGCGATGCCGCTGACGTAGAGGGGCTTGATCTCGTCCGGCCGGACGGTGATTCCTCGTCGGAACAGTTCCCGTCCGTACTCGGCCACGGCCACCGCAGTCAGACGCTTCGTGTCGTGGGCAACGTAGTCGGAACATTCCGGACCGATCAACGCGGCCCCCGGACCGGCGGCAAAAACGTTCTCGTCGAGCAATGGAGGAAGTTCGTCGAGAGGGATATTGTAGGGGGCGGTCAGTCGGTTGAACTGTGGAAAGATTTCATAGAGAGCCGCATAGACACCGCCGCGACGGTCCGGAACGAGCGAGAGGACGCGACTGCGTCCTCCCACTTCACCGATACTTCTTGCATTCCAGGCAATCGAGTCGAGCGTGGAGACGGGGGTGATCGGAATACCGGTCGCACAGGCAAAACCGACCGCAAAGCTCATACCGATACGAATACCGGTGTAGGAGCCGGGTCCGACCGACAGAGCGATCACATTGACTTCTTCGGCGGAGATGCTGCACGTATTCAGCGCTCCCCTGAAGAAAGAGGCCAGGAGCCGGTCATGTGTCCGGGGCATTTCCGCCCGCAGCTCCACAAGCAACCGCTCATCTTCCAGAACGGCGACCGCGCAACTATCTCCGGTTGTCTCGATTGAGGCTAAGATCATGGTTTCATCAAGAGAGAAGATCGGCCACCCCCTCAAGCGTCCCTACGATCTGCACCTCGATCTTGCGACAATTCTCCTGATCATCCAGAGGCGTAAACCGGACATCGACCCGGTTCGGCGGAAGGATGTGGGAGCCGTGTTCGGACCATTCAATCAGCTTGACGGCCAGAGGATCGGCAAGCGTCTCCGGCAATCCGATCTCCTCAAGCTCCTCTCCCGACTCGACACGGTAGAGATCGATATGGTAGATCGTAATCCCCTTTCCGTCGCCGCTTCGCCCGGCATACTGATTGATGATGGTAAACGTCGGACTCGAGACGATTTCGTCGACGTGCAGTCCTTCGCAGATCCCCTTGATAAATTCCGTCTTTCCTGCTCCGAGGTCGCCATAGAGAGCGACCGTATCCCCCGACCGCAAGTCGGAAGCCATATCGAGTCCAAGACGGAAGGTCTCGGACTCGCACATGCTGGTATATACTCTCGGTTCCATAAGTAAGGCTGTTGGTGTCTTCATCGCAGAACAGCGCATCCGGGCTGCACTTCTCGGGCAACGCGGATGCGCCGTTATGCGGAAACTCTATCGCACTCGCAGCTCGGCAACCGGCAGGATCATCTCCTCCATCGATATGCCGCCGTGCTGAAAGCTGTCGCGATAATGGTTCAGATAATAATGATAGTCCGTCGGGTAAACGAAGTAATAATCTTCCTTTGCGATAACGTACTCGATAGCGGGTCCCCGCTTCGGCAACTTGAAATCGGCCGGATTCTTCACATAGAAGGCATGTTTTTCATCCACCTTCACATTCCGGCCGTACTTGTAGCGCAGATTCGTCGAGGTCTCACGATCTCCCAGAGCCTTCGAGCCGCGCAGACAGCGAACCGCACCATGGTCGGTCGTGATGATGATCCGGGCGTTCGGCACCTCGGCCGCCAGGGTCCGCAGCATACCATAGAGACTTGAATGGCTGAACCAGCTCTTCGTCAGCGAACGATAGGCCGATTCGTCCGGAGCGATCTCCTTCAGGATCGGATAGTCGCTGCGGGAGTGGGCCATCATGTCGACCGCGTTGACGACAACGGCAATCATCTGCGATTGCGCGTAGTCCAGAATCTCGGATTCGATCTTCCGACCGAATTCGGTATCGATGATCTTCACGTAGCGGACACCGCTGCGGAGCGATACGCGGCGGCGCTCCAGCAACTTGTCCAGCAATTCCTTTTCGTACTTGTTCTGCGAGTGGTCGTCGTCCTTGCCGTCTCCGGTCCAGAGATCGGGATAGTGTTTCTCGATCTCCGAAGGGAAAAGCCCGGCAAAGATCGAATTCCGTGCGTAGGTGGTGGCCGTCGGCAGAATGCCGAAATAGTAGTCGCGATTGATCGTGAAGAGATCCCCGAGCAACTCCTCCATCGCCATCCACTGATCCAGCCGCATACAGTCGACCACGAAGAAGAAGACCGGTCCGGTATCTTCTTTCAGTTTCGGAATCACGTAACGGTCGATCAGATCCGGACTGAGCGTCGGACGCTCCGGATCGTCTTTCTCCATCGCAAGCCAGTCCCGGTAGTTCTCCTCGACATACTTGCCGAATTCGCCGTTGGCGTCCCGCTTCTGATCCCCCAGCGTCTGTTCCAGCCCCAGATTGTGGTGGCGGTCGAACTCCAGTTCCCACTCGGCAAGCCGTGCGTAGAGCTCGGCCCACTCACGCCACTCCATCGGTCCCATCAACTTCATTGCAAGCTGATTGAACTCCCGGATATAGTCCTGCTGGACGTAATCCGCCTCGATCTTCTTCTTGTCCAGAAATTTCTTGCAGACCAGGAGGATCTGCGTCGGGTTGACCGGTTTGGTAAGGTAGTCTGAAATGCGTCGGCCGATGGCCTCTTCCATCACGGATTCGGCCTCGTTCTTCGTCACCATCACCACGGGAAGATTGGCATCGATCTCCTTGATCTCCGCAAGGGTCTCCAGTCCCCCCATGCCGACCATCGATTCGTCGAGGAAGATCAGGTCGAACGGTTGCTGACCGACCAGAGCAACGGCATCTTCGCCGTTGGTGACGGTCTCTACACCGTACCCCTTCGCCTGAAGGAGTTTGATATGCGGGCGGAGCAGATCGATTTCGTCATCCACCCAAAGAATATTCCGTTGATCGGACATACAGTTTCTCCGTCTGATTCACATTGATTGAGGTACGCTTTCGCCTCTGTTGTCCTTCTGCACGGTAATGTGCAACCGAGGGACCGGTACGATGTAGCTCTTTTCTCTCTGCGCGTTGCGTCCGAGTTTTGATTGTGATTAGACGGTTCTTCCAGATGTTCTTAGAATTCGGACGGGGTAAACGAACCAGCCGGACTTTTCGCGTCTGCCGATCCGAACCGGGCGTAACCCCACCCTATGGCCGTTTGTCGTTCGTCAAGATAGCACCCCGCACCGGAACGAAGGTAACGAATCTTTAACGCGCTTTATCGGCCGCATGGTATCATCCCGCTTCTACATGAATTTCGGCATTTTAGTTCCCGACGTCGGGTTCCCGGGAGATTATCAAGGATTCGGGACCCACGGCGGGAATTTCCATACAGAGTGATGACGGACTTTCTGAACATTCGGACCGCAGTTCTGCTGACGGCCTTTCTGATCACCTGCGGGACTCTGCACGCGCAGAGCTCCAGGTGGTGGTATCCGCTCGGCACGCCGGAGGGGGCGCGGAGCAATCCACAACAGACCGGAACCCAGCAGGGGAACGAGATTCTGATCAAGTGGCGGAACGCCGCCCTGAAGAATTCTCCCGTCCTCCTGGTCGGCGCTGGCCATGTCGGCCGCGCCATCGCGATACTCAGATCCAACGGCTTTCTTGTAGGCGAGATATTCGTTCCGGCAACGGATACGGCCCTGGCGGCCATGCTCACCGGTCTGTTCGATTCGACGGCGACCTCCCCCCTGCCGACGCCGGCGGCCCGACCGAACATGATCGGCATCGGATTGAAGCAGGTGCAGAACATCGAGGAATTTTTTGCCAACGGTCTGCTGCTGAATACCTCCGGGGAAGTTCTCTATGAACTTGGCATTGTAGCCTCCACCGAACGGGCTACGCTGGCCGGACGGACGTTGCAATCGAACCGAACGGTCACCATACTTCCGGTGGCCGTGTGGAAATCGGGGACCGAGGGACTGATCGCCTTCGGCATCATCACACAGAACGAGTTCGTGCAGGCGCAGTCGGATCGGATGATCAACAGTCTCAGACGCTACGATCTGAATGCACGCCAGGCAGGAGGACTCGGGCAGCCGATCGATCTGGCTCCGAAACTCTATCCCCAACCTCCGGTCTTCGGCGAACGGAACGGAGCGGGAACCGATGTCATGGCTCTCTCCACCTCCCGCTATGACTTTTCCCCCCCGATCGTTCTGGGAACGCTTCCCCGACAGACGGCGTCGAATCACCCCCACGCCCGCAGCTTCGACGTCACCTCCCCGTGGGACGGTCGGCTCGTCGGCCGGGTCAGTGT
>CAMLOB010000049.1 GCA_946481475.1 uncultured Chlorobiota bacterium
GCCGACAACCGCCGTCTTCAGGGTCATCAGGGCGGCCAGGGCGCGGACTTCGTCGAGGTCGACATCCTGGTGATACCGAATCCCTCCCTTGTATGCCCCTCGGGCATTGTTGTGCTGCACCCGGTAGCCGATGAAGACCTTGAGTTCGCCGTTGTCCATCCGCGTCGGTATTTCAACGCGAACTTCCCGGTCGATCGACTTGATCAATTCGGCATACCCCGGGTCGATATCAACATAGTTTGCGGCGTGGTCGAAGTTCTTCATCACGATATCGAACGCCGACTGGGCCGAAGGCTGGGCTGTAGCAATGGTTGCTTCTGACATATGGATTTCTCTTGATGAACGTTGCAGAGGCCCCTTCAGACCTCTGCCATCTCCTGTTTACGTTGTGGCGCGGGGGTCGGGATCCCTTCATCGGAGGGCGCACCGTCGGAAGGATCGACCGGCATCGAAGCTCCCCGCCCCGGAGGGTCGGGAGAAATCGGCGCCGGCGGTATATCGGATCGGTCGGGGGGATCACGATGCGGTCTCTGCGGATGCATCTGATGATCCAGATACATCCAGATTGACCGTGATAGCCGGATGGTGATCGGAACCAGCGGGATAAACGTCAGCGAGGCCAGAAGACCGGCAACGCCCGGATGGAGTTCGCGAAAGAACCAGAGCAGCAGGAACATCAGGAACAGAGCAACCGGAGTCGCCAGCAGAACGGCGATCCATATCGCTCCGGAAAAATATCCCGGCTCCCGTTCAAACCGGATGCCGCAGTTCGGGCAAAGCCGGTTCATGTGTGAGCCGTGACTGTAGACGATCCCCTTTTTGCATTCCGGGCATCGCATACGGACAACCGCTCCGACCTGCGTCGGCTCGGTTCGAAGGTGGTGTTGCTCTGCTTCCGGATAGTTCATGGCACCGCTCCATCATTGTCCATCATGCCGCATCATTATTCTTACATCGATCACATCCCAATCATCGGTCATCGCGACGAATCGTCCTCCGTCTTTTCCCCTCCCCTCACTCCATCGTTTATCGCTCGTATCCCCACTTCACTTCGTTGGCGATCACCTCTTCCGGAGTCGGGTCGTCACGAAGTTTGTCGGGAGTTATGGTGAAGTCGGCGTTGGAATGCTCCTCGAAGACCTGCGCGTTCAGTTCGGTATCCTCGGTAAAGATTCCCGGGACGGCCGCATCCTCGAAAATCGCCCCCCACGGACACTCCGGTTCGCATGCGCCGCAGTCGATGCATTCATCCGGGTTGATGAACAACTGATTGCGGTAGCCCGGGTCCTCTACCGTCAACCCGTAGATACAGTCAACGGGACAGACCTCCACGCAGGCGGTGTCTTTACAGTCTGAACAGAGTCTGGTAATGACCCATGTCATGATATCGTTTCTCCTGAATTGATGTGTACTTCAATCGCATGGTCGGTCCGGTCGGCCGGGAAGTGCAAACCCGCGACCGGACGGAACGCCGTGAAAATATGAAGAAAGAACGGGCGAACAAGGGACGGAAAGGAGCCTCAGCGGGGAAGACTTTGTCGATGATTGCAACGAAGCGAAGGATCGGTCAGGATCCGCCGAGAAGATGACGGGCCAGGTCACGAAGATAATCTTCCCGGGCCGACAGCGTTCTGCGGATCTTCTCCAGCGACTCCTCGTGGGGCTTCACACCGAAATCGTCCGGAACAACCGGCAACGGCAGTTCGTTGGCCAGAGCAAAAGGGGTTTCCTCGATCTTCCGGTTATAGGCTTCCACGATCAGCCGTTCAAGATTCACCACATCGAGGGAGTTATAGGCAAGAAGGGTCTCCAGCGATTTCGCATCTCCGGTCGTCTGGAATTCCTTCCAGAGCAGGATCGCCGTGTATCCGTCGACTCCGTCGAGCATTCCACGGTCGAGACCGAACTCACGCTCGACCGCCTTGAGTCCGCCGCGATAGCCGAGCGAGGCCATCACGTGACGCAGATCGATGTGGGCATGGGGAAGTTTTATCCGGAACCATTCCTCGATAAAAGGGAGATCGAACGCCGCGCCGTTCCAGGTAACGAGCAGAGGATAGTCGAGAATGTCGTCCTGAAAATCGCGAAGGTTTTCTCCATGTACGTAGTGGCGGAGTTCCTTGCCGTCCCACAAGGCGATCGTCGTGATCGTTCCGGCTCCGGCCGAACCTCCGTCGGTTTCGATATCGATGTAGGCAGCCCCCTCCCTGAACTCAGGGAAGAGCCGCCAGGATTCGCTGTTCGGAAGCTGTGAGGAGAACCAGGCGGCATCCCGTTCGGCAAGTTTTTCGATCGAGGCGTGGAGATGTTCGTCGATCGGACGGCGGATCGGCAGAAGTTCGAAGGGGAGTTCCAGAGCCTCTTCCCAACTGAGAGCCCCGGCCTCCCAGAGCCGCTGTTCGGTAACCGAACCGATCTTTGCGATATGGCGGAACGTGTTCTGAAGCATTTGCTGTTCGCCGGACGGTGTCCGATACGTTACGGTTGCGAGCCGAGCAAAATTGCGCGCAGATCATCGAGCGAATGAATGATATAATCGGCCTCCTCATCCCCCCGGGCCGGACGCCACTCCAGCCCCCGGTACCATATCGTCGTGCAGCCGAGTTCGTTTCCGGGGGCAATATCATTCTTCCAGGAATCTCCGACAACCGCTATTTCCTCCGGAGGGAAACCAAGCTGTTCTATGGCAAGACGCCAGATCCCGGGATCAGGCTTGCGAACCCCGGCAAGGGCCGAGTCGATGAGAACCGAGAGGTAGGGATTCAATGCGAACTCCGAGCAGATCGCATCGAGATTCCCGTAGAAGTTCGAGACGATGCCGACCCGGTAGCGGGCCGAGAGATCACCGAGCAGATTCCGCACCTCTTCCATTCGCCGACAGGTCATCTCGTAGAATTCAAGACCGATCTGCTCCCCCCTCTCACGCGGCGCATTGTCGAGAACTTCGAACTGGTAGAGAACCTGTCGAAGAAGCGTTTCCTGAAACGTCTCGGTCCGCAATCCTTCGCGCACAAGACGGCGCTCCGAGGTGATATAGGCGTTCTCCAGCATCTCCCGGGAGATATCCGGGAATTCCTCTTCCAGTCGGCTTCTGAACAATGCTCCCCAATGATCTCCATCGGAATTGAGCGTCCCGCCGAAATCGAACAGCACTCCCCTGATACTCATGCGGCTGCCTCCGTCGGTTCCGGCATCCGGGTATCCTCCCGTTCCACCATGGTGATCACCTCCTGATGATTTCGCTCCTGTCTGCGGAGAACAATCCAGAGAAGGATGTTCAGAAGAGTGATTTCGACAACGAAAAAGAGCGTCGGGTAGCCGATTGCGACGAACGCGAACAGGGTCAGAACGCGTCCGTTGATCGTCATGTAATTGTAGTACTTCAGCAGCGGCTTGTTGAGCGTGCGGTAACGCTGAACGATGTTCTCCGGCAACGCATCGGGAAAACGGGCCTCGAAGAGTGTGCGGAGCTGCTGGAATTTCGGGGACAGCTTCTCCTGCTGGACCGTGTAATTCAGATAGATGCGGTAGAAGAGTTTGATGATGAAGTCGCGTCCCCATCGAAGCGAGTCATATTTCCGGCGGACCGGCTCCGACCGCTCCAGCTCACTTCCGGCCCCCATGACGCCGTAGCGCAGAAAAGCGTTCCGGTAGTAGTCGGCCATGGCGCTCTGGAGCGAGTGGCTGAATCCGGCAGTGAGAGCAACCGGGAATATCCACCATCCGATCTCTCCTCCGCGGACTGCATAACCGAGACAGATGTGGAAATAGATACTGAAGAAGACGAAGTTCCCTCCCATACCGTCGAGGATGCGTCCGAGCTGTGTGGCTCGTCCGGTCATTCTCGCAAGCTGTCCGTCTGCACTGTCGAACATGTTGGAGATCACCCACAGTCCCATGCCGACGGCATTCAGGGAGAGGCGATCGTAGTAGAAGAAATGTCCGGCAACGACACCGATGCAAATACCGATGACCGTCACCATGTTCGGCGTCATCCGAAGGCTCCGGGCGGCAAGAGCGATCCGGTAGCCGATCGGACGATAGAACCAGATGTCGATCACCTCTTCGACATCCCTTGCCTTGTAGGTTCGTGCAACTCCACTCACGCCTCGTTCTTCCCTCCTACCTCTTCGGCGGTCCGGATATCTGTCTGTCGGCTCTCTCCCCCTTCATGATGTGGAGCGAACGATCCGATAATCGCCTCGACTATCTGCGGCACAGCCCGGTCCCGAACGGTACCGAAACTGGGCCAGGCATTGAAATCGATAAAGGTGATTCGGCCGTCGGCACCGATCACCGCATCGCCGCCGTAGATGCTCAGCCC
The DNA here is from genome assembly GCA_946481475.1 of uncultured Chlorobiota bacterium. Next base: position 4,325 of record CAMLOB010000049.1, read on the forward strand.
GAGCATCCGGGCAATCCTGTCGGCCTCACTCTGCAGCTCGGTCGTGTCGAACCCGACAGGCTCTTCCGACTCGAAGTACTGGGCGTGAAAGAACCGTCTGTCGGAAACGGCATAGAACTTGACGACCTCTCCTTCGATGTGTTCCTGCACAACGGCCGAGGTCACATCGCGCGAACGGAAATTCTCCAGAGCCGCCTCGAACTCCCCTCCGGAAGCGACAAAGGTGACGTCATCGGGATGAGCCGCGTGAACGTCTCCCCGTTTCAGCCAGAACGATTCGCCGAGTGTTTTGCCGATCATTGCGTAGGCCTCCCCTTCAAAATCTTCAAGATCTTCCTCAACAAGTGAGGAGAGAATATACGTTCCCGCAAAGGCCGGTTCCTCCGCCAGACGAAGGGCAAGGAATACACGATAGGTGTTCAGGATGGACTCGAAGGAATTGACGATAACACCCCCGTCGGATTCGATTCGCGCAAGCAGAGCCGTATTCTCCGGTCGCTGCGCCATTGAGATAATGCGGGTCGGTCTGTGGTCTGCAAGAAAAGAGGCAAGCCGGTCTTCGTCGATCAATTCCACGTGATAGCCCCGTTCCCGCAATTGATCGCAGGTCATCCCGAACATGATCGCATCGTTCGACTGATGCTTGTCGCTGTGCTGTGTTCTTCGGGCAATGGCGAGAATAACGTCGTCTTCCATCAGACTGCTCCGCTCCATTGATTGAGATAGGCTTCGGCGGTGGCGATATCGGCCCGGTGATCGACATCGACAATGGTACCGAAACGATGCCCGTAGAGGGAGTACCCTTCGTTCACGAGCAATTCCTGAAACTTTCTCAGGCGTTCCAGCCCGAGTCGCCCGGCCCGTTCCATTTCGTTGAATATCCGTGGGGAGAACCGGTAGAGTCCCCCTGTGATCCAGGAAGAGCCGGCAGCCGCATCTCCGATATTGACAATCCGGTCATTCTCGCCGAGCTCGACGTAGAGGGGTTTTTCATCGTCGACGAAACGGGTGACGGCAAGAACCCCGTCCGCATCCGGGTCTGCGGCACAACGTTCAATCCAGGACTGCAGATCGGCAGGATCATAGACGGCATCGACCGTTGCAAGGAAGAACGGAGAGGAGTCGAGGAACGGGGCCAGTGCAAAAAGGCTGTGCATGGAACTTGGCGTCGACCTGACGAGGATGTCGACCGAGACACCGAAATCGGTCCGCCGAAGATATTCCTCAAGTTCCGGGGACTCCTCGTTGACGATACAGGCCACGCGGGAGATTCCGTTGCGGACGAATGCCCTGATGGTCCGACCGGCCAGCGGGACACCCTGAACCGGGACCAGTCCCTTGGGCATCTTCACCCCCTCACTTCGAAGTCGCGAACCTTCACCGGCTGCAATCAGACCGAGTGTCATGCGGAAATCTGCTGATATGGTCGTCTGTCTCTCTATCCTTCAAAGAAAAACCGACCGGAGAATAGGCTCCGGTCGGCAGTCACACACACTTCTGTCGGAGCGGCGGGATTCGAACCCACGACCTCCTGAACCCCATTCAGGTGCGCTACCGGGCTGCGCTACGCTCCGAGAATCCGAACGTTCAAGCCCCTGATTGAACATTCAGGAAACAAAGATACGGTTTTAGTCGGAACTCCCGTTTCTCAGCTTGTCAAGGAGTTTAACGAGAGTTGACCGGATTTCCTTCAGATCTTCGGCAAGGGTACCGATCCCTTCAAGCTCGCCGGGGGCAGCGGCAAAATCTTCGGGCAGAACAGGCATTCCGTTATCAAAGGTAAGTTGTTCGAGCACCTGGCGTGCTCCGCTGATCGTATACCGGTCTTCCCTGGTCAATCGCTTGATAAGTTTGATGATCTCGATGTCCTTTTCGGTATAGATCCGATTGCCCGCCCGGTTTTTCTGCGGACGCAACTGGCTGAACTCACGCTCCCAGTATCGTAGAACGTACTGCTCCAGGTCGACCATTTTGCTGACCTCGCTGATGGAGTAGTAGAGTTTTTTCATTTCCAGGTCTTTCATCGCGCCCTGTGCAATGGTGTGCTGAAGAACGGATTGAAACTTACGGAAACATGCCGTGGAGCGCAAGAAGTTAGCCCCAGATTCTTGAAGTTCTTCTTCAAACAGGAAACCGCAGAGACCGTTGACGGCTCTGCGGTTCATTGCTAACCTGTTCATCTTGTGTATCGCCGGAATCTCCTCCTCAGGAGGAAGCTTCCTCAACTTCAGAGGCTTCAGTCTCGGTACCGGCACTTGCAAGGATACCTCCGGCCAATTCCACAATTTCGTCGTCGTAGTGATCGGCGATCGCGGCGATAGTCCGGGCGGTTGCGGCAAACGTACCGAGGTCCAGACACCCGGCCGGCACCGTGTGGGAATAGATAATGGTTCCGTCGAACAGCAGACCGAACGAACCGAAGTGAAGCTCTGCATTTTTCTGCAGCAGCCATCGCATCGACTCTGCATTAATCGTCGCACCGTTCACCAACTGGCTTGTGAACTCGACGGCGACATCCTCCTCATGCCACGGACGGAAGGAGATGCCGATGACGGCCGATCCCTCCTGGACGGTGAACATACCGCTGTCATACTCCTGGAAGTCGGGATCGACTTCGGCGAGATAGCCCCGTATCTTTCCGCGGGCGCTATCGATCATTTCCTGTATATCAGCCATAGTTGATCTGTTCTCTCTTCGTTGTTGATTCTTCGTTAACGTGTTAACCCGCGACGAAATCCCGCCTTCCCTACTTATCGTCTCCCTGACCAAGCTGTCCGGCTGATGAGCTTCCCACCCCGAGCTGGGCCTTCAGAGCTGCCAGTTCGTCATCGACGCCGGAGCTGGCATTCAAGGCTTTGAACTCGTCCTCAAGCGAGGTGTTCTCACCCGCCAGTTGTGCAAACGCATCGGCCTCCGCTTCGGTCTTCTCCACCTTCTGCTCCAGCTTGTCGAATTTCGAGAAGGCATCGCTTCCGATACCGGCAAAGGACTGGGCCACCTGCTTTTTGGCCTTGGCCGCCTGCGAACGTGCGATCAGTGTGTTCTGACGCATGCGGGCTTCGTCGAGCTTCGACTTCAACTGGTCGAGCTGTGTACGGAGGCTTTGCGAGGAGGTCCGGGCTTCGCCCAGCATACGTTCGAGGTCGTTGACATTTTGGGTAATCGTGTTTTTCCGCTGCAACGCCTGCGAAGCCAGATCATCCCGCCCGGCCTGCACGGCCTGCACGGCCTTCTGCTGCCAGTCATCCATCTGTGCCTTCTGTCGCGTGTACTGGCGTTCGAGAGACTTTTCGTTGGCAATGGCCTGTCCGACGGCAAGTGTGGCCTTGTTGACCGCTTCTTCCATCTCCAGAACCATCTGTTTGATCATTTTCTCCGGGTCTTCCGACCGATCGAGAAGATCATTGATATTCGCCTTCACAATATCGGCGAGCCTTCCAAAAATGCTCATGACAATTCTCCGGTTATCGTTAAATGAACGTAGCGTAGCATCTATAAAACCGACTGTTTTCCCTATCCGGTGATTCCGTTACGACCGTTCAGGGGATTCTGGACATCAGGAGACCGGCTCTTCTATCGGCAAAAGTTGCAGGAGCGTCGCCCCTTTCTCCACCGGATTTCCCGGTTCCACCGAAATGGTCCCGACAATAAAATCACCCGGGGCCTTGATCTCGTTCTCCATTTTCATCGCCTCGAGAATGCAGAGAGATGCTCCCTTGTCGATTTTCTCCCCTTCGTTGACCAGAATGGATTTAAGCAGGCCCGGCATCGGAGCACGGACAAGTTGCAGAGCTGTCCGTCCACCGGCAGTGGCGACGCTCAATGTCTTCAGATGTCGGTCACGGGGTGTTTCGAGAGTTATCAAGAGAACCTCACCTTTTACATAGACGAGATACTCGTGATCTCCCTCCCCCGGTTCCAGAGCCAGAGCAGTATCTCCTTCTCTATCATACCCCGCACTGCGCCAGTCCCAGAGCGTTTGCCCTTGCTGAAGCTGCAACTGCTTCCGGTCGGTTTCAAATTGCACGGCACCATATTCGACTGAACGGGCCGTAAGTTGCGTCTCGCCAAGGCGGACGGTATAAGTAGTCGCTGTTTTCGCCATTATGGAACAGATATTAGAGAAAAATTCCGAAGAGAGCAACAGAACGATCCGGTCGGTTGCAGAAAAATGCGGAGAGGATGCGTGACGGAACCTCACACCCGTATTTTATCATACCGAAAACGGGCGAGTTCATCGACGATCCGACCGTTATTTGTAGATTTGGAGCGATCCGGCATTCTATCCAAACAAGATTCTCGAACATGAACGATTCTTCTCTGATAACAAGCGCCGAACATGAACAGGCCGACATTCTCTTCTCAGATTCCGACCTGGAACAGATAGCCCGCATCAAAGAGAAATATCCGACCGCCCAGGCAGCAATCATGCCTGTGCTCTGGATGGCGCAGAAAAAATGGGGCTGGCTTTCCATTCCCGTTCTGCAGCATGTTGCGGAAACTCTCGAACTGCCGTTTGCTCACGTTCAGGGGGTTGCTTCCTTCTACACCATGTACTGGAAACGCCCGATGGGAAAGCGCCATGTTCAGGTCTGCACCAATATCAGTTGTCTGTTGCGGGGAGGAGAAGACATTTATCGTCATGTTTCCCAGAAACTCGGCATCGGCCATATGGAACGAACGGTAGACGGGGAATTCTCGCTGGAAGAGGTGGAATGCATGGGCGCGTGCGGCGGAGCGCCGATGATTGTCATCAATGAGGATTACTTCGAAAACGTCACGATTGACCAGGTAGATCGTCTGCTACAGCACAACGAAGGGAATGCGTAACGCTGCGGGAGAAAGTCCGGCATAATTTTTGCCGATTCAAATGAAACATCCCGGACGTTTCGCAGTCTACAGCAACGTTCATTTGAATTCGACATTCAACGGAAGATGCGTTATGAAGCGAACAGGAACGAAATACAGCACCTCCATACTTGCAGCGGCCTTGTTAATCGGATCGGTTCTGATTCCTTTTACTGCCCAGGGTGCCCGTATCGCCCCGGCGGAGCAGAAGGACATAATGTCGACGAAAGAACGGATCTGTTGCGATTACCTCTCAACGGATAAATCGACATCGCTGGTTGTGGCCCCCCGATTTCCCTTCAATCTGTTGACGGGAGTTGAAGCTCTGGCTTATCAGCAAGAGAAGCCGGATACAACTATTGCGGTTCTGGATCCGAATGCCCCATCCCGCATGTTTCTCGACCAGAACTACCCGAATCCGTTCCGCGATGCAACGTCGATCCGCTACGGGATTCCGCGAAATTCCATTGTAACTGTCACAATCCATACCTTGCTGGGAAGCCCGGTCAAGACCCTGGTCAGCGAGCGTCAGAAGGGGGGAATCTATACGCTCAATCTTTCGAAGCCCGATTTGATGCCGGGACTCTATTTCTACCGGCTGCAGACGGAGTATGGTACGCTGACACGGCGGTTCACTATTGCCGACTAAGGGGAGTGGAACTGAACGTTTACAGGGCAATCCCGGGAAGACTGCACACATAATGCGAAAAGCAAAGAGGGGGAACATCCGACATGATGTTCCCCCTCTTTCAGTTATATCTGGCATCCGTACTGACAACAAGTCCGTGTCAGGCATCCGGCCTCCCACCTACTTCGCGTAGGAGACCGACCTCTTTTCCCTGATCACCATTACCTTGATCTGTCCGGGATACTCCATTTCCTGTTGAATTTTTCCGGCAATATCGTGTGCAAGCTGATCGGCAAACAGATCGTCAACCCGATCCGGCTCCACCATCACACGAACTTCACGCCCTGCCTGGATTGCATAAGTCTTTTCCACGCCATCGAAGGAGCGGGCAAGAGTTTCCAGGGTATCAAGTCGCTTCACGTAGGCTTCAAGCGACTCACGTCGCGCCCCCGGACGGGCACCGGAAATCGAATCGGCAGCCTGTACCAGCACAGCTATCGGCGATTCCATCTCAATATCATCATGGTGAGCCCCGATGGCATTGCAAACGATCGGGTGCTCCTTGTAGCGTTTGGCAATATCGTAGCCGAGAAGAGCATGCGGCCCTTCGACGTTGCGGTCGACACACTTTCCCATGTCGTGCATCAGTCCGGCCCGCATCGCCTGATCGACGTTCAGATCCAGCTCTCTGGCCATGACGCCCGCCAGGTAGGCCACCTCGATGGAATGGCTTAACACGTTCTGGCCGTAGCTGGAGCGATATTTCATCCGGCCGATCAGACGGACGATCTCCGGATGAACATTTCCGATACCAAGTTCCAGAAGGGTATTCTTTCCGGTCTGAACGATATCCTCCTCAAGCTCCTTCCGGGTCTTCTCGACGACTTCCTCAATACGGGCCGGGTGAATGCGACCATCCTGCATAAGACGTTCAAGAGCCACGCGGGCAACTTCGCGACGGAACGGATCGAAGCCGGAAATGATAACGGCTTCCGGAGTATCATCGACAATCACATCCACACCGGTCGCGGCTTCGAATGCGCGGATGTTCCTCCCCTCCCGTCCGATAATCCGCCCCTTCATCTCATCCCCGGTCAGGTTCACGACCGAGACCGTCGTCTCCACCGAATGATCCGACGCCGTCCGCTGGATCGCCTGGATGATGATATTGCGAGCGACTTTCTTCGCCTCGATATTCGCCTCATCCCGCACCTGCTTCACCATATGAGCGCTCTCAAGCTTCGCTTCATTGACCATGTTTTCCATCAGGAACTTTTTGGCATCCTCACGCGACATGCCGCTGATCCGTTCCAGACGATGGTTTTGCTCGGAGACCAGTTCATCGGCCACCTTCTTCTGCTGCTCGACGGTGGACCGAAGGTTTTCGATCTCCTTCGACTTCAACTCGAAATCCTTGGCCGATTCAGTGATACTGTTTCGTTCTTTTTTCAGCTCCAGCTGCTGTTCGGTGATCTCCTTTTCCTTTTCCTTGACCGCCTCAAGTTTCTTCGTCAGATTTTTCTCAAGATTCGCTTCCCTTTTTTTCAGTTGAACATCCAGCGCCTGTAGCTTCTCGCGTCGTTTGGCAAATTCCTGCTGCAGATTCTGCTTTTTCCTCGTCAGTTCTTCCTTCGCCTCGCGGAGTTTTTTCCGTTTTAACTCCTCGGCTTCGTTTTGCGCCCCATTCAAAATCCGTTCGGCCTCAAGTTCAGCCTCGGCGACTTTTCCCTGACCGGTTTTCTTGACGAGCAGCCAACCGATTGCCATACCGGCCAGCGCCCCGACAATCGCGGCAATTATTATTGAAAATTCCATATCGCATGTAGGTAATGTATTTCAAAGAACTCCATTTCCAGACGGAGTCTCCATGTCGAAGGTTGCATGGTTCCGTGACGATGGTCACGATGATCAATTGAGTTTGTGCGGGAGGACTAAATCGAGCGCACGCACCTGTTGCGATTGTTGACGGCAGTGGTTGAGAATTCAACATGCCGCATCGCTCCACCGATGCAGAAAGAAGGAATTACACTGGCAGGTTCTGCACAACGCAGAGAGGAGAAGAAAACAGTGCGCACGTTCGCCGAGGGACCCTCACGAGGAGGAATCCTTGGGCAAGGTAATGAACCCAGCTAAGACACAGTGGGAAATCGCCGTCGCACATCTCACGTCCACCGGCAGCCCGGCTTGAAAGCCGGAGACTGCGTCCGCCGAAGCGAACCGAGGCCTGTGATCAGCGCGTCGAACTCAAACCCTGTATTATAAGAAACGGTTCATATAATTGCGTGTCACGACGAACGTGTCCGCACTAATTTCAAAGATACCGGTTTACCCGGAACCGGGCACCATATTCGAATTACCGGCTCTGATATTGCATGATACCTTCCCGGCTTCATCAGACCGAGTCGAGCAATTGCTTCAGCGCATCGTCAAGCTCGTTCAGCCGCATAACAACATCCGCCCCCCAGGTCCTCGCTTTTGCCTGTTCGGACATCAACTCTTCAGCCGTATTCAATGCAGCCAGGACCGCTGTCGTTGTCGCCGGCTGCATCGGTACCCTGGAGGCCACCGATCGCATCTGCTGATCGACAAACGTCGCCGCGCGGCGAATCTGATCTGGATCTTCCCCTCGCAGCTTGTATTCGCTGTTGTATATGTTAACCGAAACGC
>CAMLOB010000050.1 GCA_946481475.1 uncultured Chlorobiota bacterium
GAAGCGAAGGAGTTGAATGGTTCGTGATGAAAGAGTCGGGAGCTGAAGGCACTGCCCTGCTCACAACTGACCGCTCATAGCTCACGGCTGACTGCTCACAACTGACCGCTCATAGCTCACGGCTGACTGCTCACTGCTCACCACCGCCCCCTGCGAATCGACTATTCTTCCGATATTCCGCAAAACCGATACCCATGATCCATCGACTCTTCAACCGGTTCAAGTACGAGATCGAGCGGTTTATTCTCTACCGCCTGCTCCACCAATTGATGCTGATCGCCTTTGTGATCGGACTGATCGCCTTTCTCGGTGGCCTGGCCGCCTGGTGGCTGACCGATGATTTCGGTTCGGTTCCCGAAGCGGTCTGGTGGTCGTTTCTGCGGCTGACCGACCCCGGCTACATCGGCGATGACGAGGGATCGGTGAAGAGGACGATTTCGACCATCGTCAGCGTTCTGGGCTATGTCTTTTTTCTCGGTTCGCTGGTTGCGGTGATGACGCAGGGGTTGAACCAGGCAATCACCCGGCTGCAACGCGGACTGACGCCGATTGCGCAGAACAATCACATCCTGATTCTCGGCTGGACAAACCGGACGCCGATCATCATCAAACAACTTCTTCTGTCGGAAGTCCGGGTCCGGAATTTTCTCCGTCGTCTCGGGGCCTCCACGCTCCACATCGTCGTCCTTGCCGAAGAGGTGAACTCCGGACTCCTGCATGATCTCCGCGCCTCCCTCGGATCCTACTGGAGCGGACGACGCATCACGCTCCGTACCGGCACTCCCCTCCGCCTCGAACATCTGGAGCGTGTCGACTTTCTCCACGCCTCGGTGATTATTCTCCCCGGCGGAGAATACGGCGAGGACACCCTTGAGTATCCTGACGGAAGCGCGGTGAAGACTCTTCTCTCGATCAGACACTCGGCCTATAAGCATCTTGAGGAAGGGGAGCAGATTCCCCGGATGGTAGCCGAGATTCGGGATCATCGCAAGGGAGAGCTTGCCCGGTCGGCCTACGGAGGTCCGATCGAAACGCTTGAGAGCGATCTGTTTATCGGACGACTGATCGCCCGTATCCTGCGTGTGCCGGGACTCTCCCACATCTACTACGAACTCCTGACGCATGAGGAGGGAAACGAGATCTACCTGCGCGAATATCCCGCACTGATCGGACAGACTCTGTGCAACCTGATCCCCCTCTTCCCCGACGCCATCATTCTCGGTCTCTACCGGAACGATGCCCGCCGGTTCTATCCCCTTACCGCAGCGGCTGCCGACCGTCTGCAGAAAGGAGAACGTCTCGTGCTGATCGCCCCCGGCGCCGATGCGCACGATCTGCTGCAACCTGAGTTGCCGAAAGATCCGGAACAGAATCGTCCTCCGCTGATTCTTCCCGAATACGCAGTGCTCCCCCGCCGCAACGGCAAACGCCGACTCCTGCTGCTCGGATGGAACAAGTCAATCCCGGCCCTCCTTGATCTTCTGAACAACGCGTCGGATGAAGAGTACGAGATCGTCAGCATGTCCCTGATCACCCGGGAAGAACGTCTGCTCCGCCTCGCCCGACAAGGTGCAAGGATTGACCGACTGAACGTAGAGTTTATTCAGGGAGAATTCACCTCGACATCGGAGGTTGAGAAGGTGGAACCGTGGCGATTCCACAGCATCGTGATCTGCGCCAGCGAATGGCTGGAGACCGGAGGCGAATCGGACGCCCGCACCGTTCTCGGATTCCTCGTGCTCAACCAGATCCTCTCGGGCAGAACCGAACGACCGAGACCGAACATCCTTGCGCAACTGATGAACGAGGCCAATGCTTCCCTCTTTCCGGAAGATCAATGCGAAACCTTCACCAGTCCGGTTGTCCTCAGCCACCTGCTTGCGCAGATCGCCCTGCAACACGACCTGCGGGGCGTCTTCGACGAACTCTTCGGTCCGACCGGGGCGGAGATTCTCTTCCGCCCTGCCGACCGGCTGGAACTGACCGGGAAGGAGCTTACCTTCCGACAGATTGAGGAGACGACTCTGGCCCGCGGAGAGATCGCGATCGGATTGCGGATTGCCGATAACCTCAGCGTTAACGGGGGCATTCTGCTGAATCCGGATCGGAAGATGCGATGGAACCTGACCGAACGGGACGACGTGGTGGTGCTGATCGATACGGCTGAGGAAAACGGCAAAGAAAGGTGAGAGAACGCACGGGAAGGGGTATATGGAAAGAAGCGGATCAACGAGCTGACCGAAAACCGAGCCGGGATAATTCCTCGCCCGACGACCGGGATCCGGGGCGCCGATCCCGGTCGTGGCGCACTGTTCGGGTGTTACGTGCGTAGTGCGAGGAATGCGCCTTCAGATGTTGCTGATGTGACCGGTTCAGATACCGAACACCAGATCGACCTGAAGACCGTAGCGTGTCAATGATCCCCAGTCGAAGTCCGTAAAGGTCGTCAACGGAAGATCGGCATAGAGTCCGGGAGTCAGATAGACTCCGGCGCCAAGGTCGTAGTTCAGGAAGACTCCCGTACGCAGACCATAGTGAACATCTTTCATACGAGTCATCTCCTGCTCGTCGGTCAATCCCTTGCGGCTGATCTCTTCTCCGCCGAAGACCTCAAGATCCCGCTGCGTCAGAAACTCCCCTCCGGTTCTGTAGACCTCCAACGTGTGATCCTGCGACATTGTTCCCTGCAACGGCAAGGAGAGTGTCGGTCCGAGTGCGACCCCCAGTTCATTCCGTCCTCCTCCGAGACGACCGGCCACCCACTTCAGCAGCAGATCGGTTTCAATAGCCTTATACTGGATTTCGGAATTGATACGAACCAGAAGGAACCCCGGCTCCTCGCCGGTCTTCACCACCGTGGTGCCGACAACTTCGACCCGTTCGAAACTGCCGGGATACGAACCGTAGCGGGCATTGAGTGAAAGGCTGAGAGAACGGCTCAGGAGATATTCCGTCGTAATTCCCCCCGCATAGCCGAGACCGGAGCCGGCCTCCAGATGATTGCAGATCGGCCGGTAGATCATCGGGATGCCGTTGGAATATTCCGCGAGTGCACCGCCGAGACTGACCCCGGCAAGAAATCGGGTTTCGAGACGCTCCGAACCGGGGAGAGGGGGAGGCTGTCCCGCCTTGTTCGGAAAAATTTGTGCCGAGGCCGAGAGGGTGCCGAGGAGACAGCACAGGAACGTGCCGATCCCCCGGTACATGCATTGGAAGACGTAAGGGTGCTTCATCGGGACACCGTAGTGTTGGGTTAGAGTTCATCGTATCGCCGGGCTTCCTTCCGCAGGGCCAATACGCGTTTCAATTACGCGAGCAAGCTGCCATCGATCGAACTTTCACACACGACTTATCCTCGTAGCGTCACATCAAAATCACATCCTTCATACTCATCATTATCATCACACTTGCTCTTACAGCATAACACACGCCGTGCCAAAATGTTAGCATTACACGAAGAAATTTTTGAAAAAATCAAATCAAACGGATTGAGTTGAAGTGATGCATCAGAAGACCGTGAGTTCCTGTTTCAATGCCGGAGATATTCTGACAGGCAGAGAAGACCCTCTTTCCGGAGAAGGAATTCTCACGTCTGTGAAGCGTTTCCTATGCCATGTGCCGGATGACGAAGAGATGTGAAGTTTCATCACGATCAAAGGGACGATCCCTTCCGCAGCAACAGAAGCAGGATTGCGTCAGCATCACAACTATAGAATTACCGGCAGTGAAACAGTTATTAGCCGTGGCGGTTCCCTGAGGCCGCTTAAATCCTTTTTTAACGCTGATTCGTTACCGCTCGCGTAAAGCCCCCCCCCCCCATCCCTTCCACTTTCAGAAAGTATACGCCGCTCGGCAGCAGGGAAACATCCAGCAGAACTCGATGCGTTCCGCTCTCCAGACGTCCGACGTTCCGCTCCAGCATTAACTCACCGGTCGGATCAAAGAGTTCGATCACCACCTCATCTCCTCCTGCAAGAGTAAACTCGGCAGTCACCTTGTCTCCGGCCGGATTCGGAAAGAGTTCAAGCTGCTCCACATTCCCCCCTGTGCGCAGAGTGGTGGGCACGTCGGCTAATCTCTCCACAGTCGACGAGTTCGAGCCGTCAACAACAATCTCCCGGAAACCGTAAGGCTCACCGTCCGGCCCGTAGTACGTCATCTCATTATTGGACAACTACTGGATCGAATACCATTACGACAACTCCGGAGGAGCTCTTCCCCCACCCACGGCACCGCAACCGGCATACTATGGAGCATTTGTCGGGATGAAACATGAAGGACAGGGAAACGGAATGCCCGTGGACCAGACGTGGCTGCCCTCCGGAGACGGCGTCGACGGCAACCGGCTGTTTATCTATGTCCATCCCGATCACAACAATCTCAACCTGACGGAGGCGGCTTACACACGTCTGCCGACCCGTACAACCGCCTTTGAGACCGATCTGTTCGCCTTCTCTCCAATCGACGAGACGGGCCTGGCATCTCCTTTCTTCCATTACTCCTTCCCTCCGGAAGGGGGATACCGATCAAAGCCGATCGAGCAGGATGTCGCCTCGATCAACGGAGGGGCGCGGAATAACTTCCCGGTCATCGGACTCGACTCGATCCTCAGAAACGACACGGGACTGTACGTCTTTCCGTTGTCGGACACGATCCGTATCGCCGGACTCTTCGAGGATCAGGGTACCACCTCCATCGACACCGTTCCGGTCCGCACGCTGATCACAAAGAACGGAACTCTCGTTCAGCAACTGGACACTACGATCTCCTCAATCGATTTCGGCGGCAGCGCGGCAATTGTCTTTCCGGGACCTCTCGGTCCACAGGTGGTGGATACCCCCGGTGTCTACACCGTCTCGATCATCGCGAGACTGCCGGGGGACGGAGATCCGTGGAACGACACCATCAGCTTCAATCTGACCATTCAGGATTCGGTCGACATGATGGTCGTCGGCGTCTCTCGTCCCGACGTTCGTCAGGAGGGAGCGCTCCGCCGCTATTCCGTCGGAGAAGAGGTTCCGGTGCGGGGAAGATTCATGAACAGCGGCACGCAATCCCTGCAGAATATTCCCTTGCGCGCCCGCATTCTCGATCCGCAGGGGAATATCCTCTATCAGGCCGACACGGTGATCGACGGAGAATGGAACTCCATGGAAATTCGGGAGATCGAGTTCCCCTCATGGGATGAGGGGACCGAAGGAGAGTACGTTGTCGAGATGGAAACACGTCTGCCCGGGGACGCAATCCGGGCCAACGACCGCCTGAATGTCGCCGATACCAGAATCCGCCGGCGTATGGGAGAAAGTGCCGAGGAAGGACGGATCGCGGGAAGGTTCGGGCTATTGCCTGAACGGGAAGTGGAGGTGGGGAGTCCCGGAACTCTTCCCCACTTCCCACGCGCCGGCGGCAACTACATCGACTCCGTTCCGGTGATAATCGCAGTAAAGAACAACGGGGCGTCAGGCGTCCGGAACCTTCCGGTTCGCGTGGTGATCAGAAACGACGGGAATCAGATCGTCTACGATCAGACGGTGTTGATCGACTCGATCCCGGGAAACTTCAGCCTGTCCTATCGAACATTTCCTCCACCGGTCGCCGCCCCCCCCGGACTCTACACGCTGGAAGCCGAAGCGCCGTTGGCGGGCGATATCCTCCCGGTGAACAACGAGGCCACCTGGCTGTTTACGATCGTCGATACCACAACCTCGGTTGCCGATCCCGTTGGAAATCGCGGGGAGGTCATTGTCGTGAGCTCCCCCGTACGCCAGACCTTACGACTGTACTATAGCGGGAGCCGAACCGAACATGCGGAACTGAATCTTGTGGATATGCGAGGAAACGAAGTGAAGGGCTTCGGGCCGTCTCCCCTCTATCAGGGAAGAGAACTCCGGCTTGACGTCGGCGATCTGTCCGCCGGCATGTACATCCTCAGAATCGCCACAGCTTCGGGCGAAGCGTGGTTCAGGAAGGTGGTGATCGTCCGGTCGTCGTTGCGCAGGAACGGGTGGGGGATCGGAGAAATTCGATCCCTCACCCTTTTCTTTCTTCCCCGGGTCTCGTTCCCAGTCTCTCCACCGCTTCTATCGTCGCCAGGGTCGTCTCGTAGAGCGATTGGAAGCCGATCGGCATCGGGCCACCGGAACGCATTGCGCTGATCGTCGCGATCACCTCCTCACGATGCCCCTTCGACCCGTCGAACTTCTTCACCGAACTCTTCGTTCCGCTTGCCAGCGTCACGCGGCGAAAGTCGTCCATGATCGCCGTCCGTCCGCCGCCGTAGACTTCGCAGTACTCTTTGGGAATCGCTTTCGCGCCGTTGGCGAAGTAGTGGAGCGTACCGATCGAGCCGTCGTCGAACGTGATGGTGATCGTCACGATGTCGGCATTGCGGACCTCGACGTTCCCCGAACGGATCGCCCGGGCCTCCACGGTCACCGGACGTGCCCCGGTCAGAAACTGCATCGTGTCGATGAAGTGGCATCCCTCGCCGATGATTCTTCCCCCCTGCTCCGGACGTTGTACCCAGCTTGAAAGAGGAATATGTCCGGCGTTGACGCGATAGAAAATCGAGAGAGGTTCGCCCATCCCTTCAAAATGTTTTTTGACGGCGACGAACGATTCGGAGAAGCGCCGGTTGAAGCCGACCATTACCCGGTCGTTCCCCCCTTCGGCAAGTTCCCGGATCCGTTCCAGTTCCTCCCGGTTGATCGCCAGCGGCTTCTCCACAAAGACCTGTTTGCCCCTCTTCAACGCCCGGGCGACATAGTCGCCGTGCGTGTCGTGCTGCGTTGCGATGAAGATGGCGTTTGTCCGATCTCCTTCGATTACGTCAACCGAATCGGTGGAAGCCTCGGCGAAGCCGAATTTCTCGGCCGCCGACCGGGCGTTGGCCGGAGTTGCGGTGACGGCCACGGCAAGATCCAGATCAAGCTTCAGCAGATGCGGGATCAGATGTCCCTGAGCAAAACTTCCCGCCCCGACGAACCCAAGCCGAAGCGTCGACTCCGGCTTCCGGTTGCCGACCCCCGCATCGAGCGGAATCGTCCGCTTCAGATCGCCTGTCCGCCGCTCGGGATAGGTGAGAACGACGCCGACAAACGGCTCGTCGATCTTTCCGGTAATCAGATCGTAGGCCCGGGCCGCCTCGGTGATCGCATAGCGGTGGGTGATGATCCGACCGACGTTGAGAGCGCCGGAGGCGATCAGGTCGAGCACCCCCTCCATGTTCCGGTTCTCCGTCCAGCGGACATATCCCGCCGGATAGTCGCGCCCCTCCTCCTCATACTCCGGATCGTAGCGTCCCGGACCATAGCTGCAGGAGATCGTGATCTCCAGTTCTTTCTCGTAGAAGGGGGAACGGGGCAGATCCATCCCGACCGCACCGACCACCACCACACGCCCCTTCTTCCGGGCCGTTTTGATCGCCAGTTCCATCGGAGCGTTCGACGACGTGCCGGCGGTGATGATGACCGCATCGGCGCCGAGACCCCGGGTGAAGCTCTGGACGATTCCGACCGCATCGCCGTTGCTGGGGGCGGTGACGTCGGCGCCGACCTCGCGGGCCAGGGCAAACTGCGATTCGTCGATATCCAGACCGATCACCCGACATCCGTTTGCCTTCAGCATGGCGACGGTCAACTGTCCGAGAAGTCCCAGCCCGATCACCGCAACGTTCTCCCCGAGTCGCGGATCGGCCTGACGGATCCCCTGCAATGCGATGGCCCCGAGCGTGGTGAAGGAAGCTTCCTCAAACGAAACGTTCTCCGGAATTCCGACGGCAAGATTTTTCGGGACGGTAATCACCTCGGCGTGAACCGCATACCCGGCTCCGGCACAGGCCACCCGGTCCCCCGGTGCGAACTCGTCGCATCCCGACTCCAGAACGATGCCTGCGGCCGAATAGCCGAGAGCACGATAGCTGTCGAGCTTGTTCTGCACCTTGCGGATCGTGTTCAGCACCCCCTCCCGCTTCGCCATATCGATCACCTGCTTCACATCCTCCGGCTGCTTACGCGCCCGTTCGATCAGCGAAGCCTTCGACTTCTCCACGCTGGCCCGTTCGGTTCCGGCGGAGATAAGCGATGCCTGCACCGCCACGACGATCCATCCCGGTCTGAGCGTCGGCGCGGGCAACTCCTTCACCTCGATCTCACCGGTTTTCTGATGTTGTACAGCCTGAAGCACGGATCAATGGAAAATTCAAAATGAAAAATGACAAATTCAAAAGCGGAATGATTGCTTTATCCGGAGCTCTCACTCCCGACCTGCCGAGGGTCAAGATGTCTGTCCGCATATGTACTTCCGGACAGCTCGATACTATCCCGACAATCCCCGGACTTCATACCGCAGCCGGACATGAAGCCGACGACGACCTTCGATATTCACAAATCAGCATTCGACATGCGCACTTCTCTTCCCACTCCCACACTCTACAAACTCGCAACTCTATAAACTCTCCCCTACCACTCCTCCTGCGTTCATCTTCCACTCCTCCACCAGCCGCCATTCTTCCGGACGTACCGTATCGAACCCGACCGGTTCCGGAGACCAGCGCCGGAAGAGGGTGCGGGAGACCGGGAAGTGCTTATACGTCGGCGGTCCTCCCGGTTGTCTGTTCAGACTGAGCGTATCGGCAACCAGCGTATCGGGTCGGAACGGAAGAACGTTGCCGTAGAGCCGAAGATGGACCACCGTACTGTCGAACGCGATCAGCTTTGCCGGACGGAATCCGCCCCCTCCGTCATCGATCACATAGAGTCGGCCGACCTCCAGAGAGGGTTCGGCAATCGGACCACAGGCGAACAGAAGAAGGCAGAGAAGAGCACAGAGACCGATCAATCCCTTCGGTTCGATTCTCCCGTTCATACGCCGCCGACCGGTTCGGCCTTCCCATCCCCTTTTTCCCCTTTCGGGGCGGAGGTCACACGCCGCAGGATCAGGAAGCCGATGGTCCCGGCAATCAGCGAAGCGGTCAGGATGCCGATCTTCGACTCCTCACCGAGCGCACTCTCTCCGAAGGCAAGGTTGGCGACAAAGAGAGACATGGTAAACCCGATACCGCCGAGCCAGGCCGTACCATAGATATGTTTCCAGTTCACGCCGGAGGGGAGGGCGGCGAATCCGAGTTTCACCGAGATCCAGGAGAAGAGCGTGATGCCGATCTGTTTGCCGAGGACAAGGCCGCAGATCACGCCGAGACCGATCGGACTGGTAAGATCCTCAACCAACCGTCCGCCGACCGCCACCCCCGCATTGGCCAGGGCGAAGACCGGCATGATCAGATAGGCCACCCAGTTCTGCAAGCCGTGCTCGTAGCGTTGCAACGGCGTCATCACATGCTCCACCGAATCTTCCAGCGTCTGCATGATCTCCATCTGTTCATTCGTGGAGAAAGCCGAGGTCTCGATATTCTTCACCCTCTTGAGTCGATCCAGCAGATACTGTCCGTAGTCGATGAAGCGGCGCAGATTGATCCGCTGTTTTGCCGGAACGGCCATGGCGATCAGCACACCGGCGATTGTGGCGTGTACCCCGGACTTCAGAAACGCCAGCCAGGTAATCGCACCGATAATACCGTAGGTAATCGGACTGCGCGCCCCCAGAAGATTGGCGATGATCGCCACGCCGAAGGCGCCGAGTCCGACAAGCAAAAACGGAATCGACAACTGGGATGTATAGAAGACGGCAATCACAAGAACGGCCCCTATATCGTCGGCTATTGCCAGAGCCGCAAGAAAGATCACAAGGCTGGGAGGGATCCGCTTCCCCAGCAGTGCCAGCACTCCGAGAGCAAAGGCAATGTCGGTAGCCATCGGAATTCCCCACCCGCGAGAACTCTCGGCATCCGTGCCGTTGATCAGAACATAGATAAGGGCCGGGAAGATCATCCCCCCCAGGGCGGCCATCAGCGGCAGAGCGGACTTCTTGATGGAGGCAAGCTCACCCACGAGAACCTCCCGCTTGATCTCCAGACCGACCATAAAGAAGAAGATCCCCATCAGACCGTCATCGATCCAGTGGACAAGCGAGTTGGTCAGGACAAATTCACCGAGCCGGAAGGTGATCGGCGTGTGCCAGAAATGCTCGTAGCTTTCGGCCCCGATCACATTCGCCCAGAAAAGGGCGGCGGCGGTACAGACCAGAAGAATGATGCCGCCGGCCCCCTCGATCTCGGAAAATCGTTTGAACGTTCGGGTAAACTTGTCAACGGCTCTCGGATGGGGAGTTCCGATTTCAGACGGCGGTTGTATAGCACTCATACGTCGTGATTGCGCGAAACGTGAACGATTCCCCTGCCGGAGAACGCAAAAGGCTAAAAATACGACCCGTGGAGAAAGGGGAGAGGGGAACCGGGTCAGGTTCACATAATGAAAAGAAAAGAGAAGAGGAGGGGGAATGAGTGATCCCCTACGACGGACCGCGGACATCGAAGAACCAGCGGATCAGATTGACGATCACAAGAATCGCCCCTTCAACCCGGGAGACTTTCCATCCGGTCCGCATCATCACAACGACCACGAAGACCAGGGCGCAGAGCATATAGATACTGTCCTGGGATTCCGGCTGGACCTGCATCGGATTGATGGCACCGGCCAGACCGAGCACCCCGAGCATATTGAACAGGTCGCTTCCGATAAGATTGCCGGCCGACAGTCCGTACTTGCCCCTGAAAGCGGCCACAAGCGAAGTGGCAAGTTCGGGAGCCGAGGTGCCGGCCGCAACGATCGTGACGCCGATTGCCCATTCCGACATGCCGAGCAGCCGGGCAAGATCGACGGCCGCATCGACGAAGAAGTGACCTCCGGCAAGAATCAGGGCGAGTCCCCCTCCCAGCTTTGCCAGGTCAAGCCATCGGAACTCCCCTTCCGGCACCTCATCGGCAAGTTCATCATCCTTGCGGAAGATCAGGAACATCAGGTAGAGGACCAGCAATCCCATCAGGACAAACCCTTCCCAGCGGTGGAAACTGAGATCGCCGATAAAAAAGAGGAGAAGAAACGTTGTGGCAAGCAGAACCAGGCCGTCGCGGTAGACGAGATTTCTGGAGGTGCTGATCCCCCGGATCATGGCGACCCCTCCCAGAATAAATCCGAGGTTGAAGATATTCGAGCCGACCACATTGCCGACCGAGATGTTCGGCTGATCGTTCAGCGCGGCAATCAACGTCACGGCAAATTCGGGGGCCGACGTGCCGAAGGCCACCACCGTCAGACCAATCACAAGCTGGGATATGCCGAACCGCTTGGCGATATGCGCCGAGGATTCCACGATCAGATCGGCCCCCTTCCAGAGGGCGAAGACCGTCACAATCAAGGTTCCGACATCGAACAGGATGTGACCCACCATGAGGGCAATGATACGGAAAGTCCTCTCAAAGTGACAGAAGAGGAATGCAACAGAGAACTTCAGGAGAGAGAACCGTTCGGCTTGCGCTTTTAGCCTCTACCGCATCACCACGATTCGGCGGAGCGCAGTCCACTCGCCCGAGGTAACCCGCAGATACCAGATGCCGACCGGAATGTCGACAGCTTCCCACTTTATCTGATGCTCCCCTTCCGGAAGTTGCCTCTCAACCGGCACCGCCACGGATCTCCCCAGAGCGTCCATTATCTCCATCCGGACTCTTCCGGCTTCGCCGAGTCTGAAACGGATTTCCATATCCCCCCCCGTCGGATTCGGTCTCACCGATGTGATCTCGTATCCCCCCCCGATCCCCTTCTCCTTCTCTCCGACACCGGAGACCGACAGGGGACAGCGGGAAGAGGGGAGGGGAAATCCGTACATCATGGCGGTGTTTTCATCGTAGTCGGTAGGCCCCTGTTCTTTCGGGAGATAGAGTTCGTATCCGGCAGCCGAACCGTAGACGAAACCGCCAAAGCGGATTCCCCCCTCTCCCGCAATCACACAGGTCACCCCCGGCTCCAGTTTCAGTGTTCCCCAGACCAGATCGGTCCCCGGTACTCTCCCCCGATCGAAAAGGAACGACTGCGGTTCCCCTCCGTCAAGATGGTAGAAGACACTCCCCCGGTTGTTCGAATCGGTCACCACGTTGACGTAGTGCTTCATCTCCGCAGGATAGGCCGGAGTTCTGAACGGGGCAAACGAACCCCAGTGTTCGCGTGGGACCATCTCCACCATATATGTTCCCCGGGTGCTGAACTCCGCCCCCACATAATTGCCGTCACCGACGGTCTTCGAGAACCATGAGACCGGACGGGGCGACTGGTATGCCTGAGCGGGTCCGCTTGTCCGGTAGCCTCTTGCCCGTTGCAGATCGGTTATTACCTCGTGGGAGAACTCGCCTTTGTTTACCGGAGTCGTCATCGCCGGGATATCACGATTCTCATCGGATTCGCTGTAGGTAATCCCGGTTGCGGCGTCGGTCGTGCCGTACACGCGAACGTATTCCCTGTCGCGGAAGATCGGAGCGGGCTCATCGGTCGTCATCTGATGGAAATCATCCC
>CAMLOB010000051.1 GCA_946481475.1 uncultured Chlorobiota bacterium
CAGGCAGTTCGGACTGAATCTTTTGCAGGCGGGACTTCTCTGGCGGGAAGGGGCGTTCGAGGGAGAAGCTGTTGTTCAGGCCGGAGATATTCCCGCTTCGTCGTGGTCGCCGGAATTCCCGATGATCGGGAAAGCCGTCATAGGTGCCCGGCTGGGAGAGCATTTCAGAGTCGATGCCGGTCTCTTCCCGACACACATAGGAGTGGAGGTCCCCCAGCCCGGCGCCAATCCGCTCAGCTCAATTGCCGTCGTGACAAACTTCGAGCCGTTCTATCAGAGCGGGCTTCGCTTCGGCTACAGCGCCGGGTCAATCGATCTGCAATTACACCTGTTGAACGGATACAACACATTTGTCGATGCCGATGAAAACAAGGCGGCCGGTCTGTACCTTGCATGGAAGCTTTCGGACGGATTTCGGCTCTCCTATGCCAGCATTCTGGGGAATGAACGTTCGGGAGCGTCGCCCGGTTCTTCTTTTCGAACCTATCATAACCTCGGCCTTGTCTATCGGCCGACCGAGCCGGTGGAAGTCATAGCAGGCTTTGATGTCGGCACGGAGAATGGAACCGGGGAGCAGAGCCCGGTCCTCGGGGGACTGATGACCGTGCGGTTCTTTCCGATTCCGGACTGGAGTTTCATTTCCCGTCTTGAATTCTTTCGCGATCCTGACGGGATTCTTGCAGGGGAATCGATTGCAGGTGGGGGAAGGGGGCCGGAACTTTATGGAGTGACGGCTGCGGCGGAATACAAACCTCTGAACTCGTCCTATATTCGCCTTGAAGGGAGATGGCTGAAGAGCACAAACGGCACGACGTTGCCCGGCGACGGCAACTCTCTTCAGGAACAGTTCGGTCTGGTGGTGACGGCAGGGTATTCTTTCACGGTATCGTTACGTCCGTAGTGGAACAGGGATGGAGAGCTTTGACGAAAAAGCCGATTTTGTTGACCTTCTGCGTCGCCGGCGACGCGGTTCGCTGAAGGCGTACATTGGAATGATCGCCGGTGTGGGGAAAACCTGGCGTATGTTGCAGGAGGCTCACGAGCTTCTCAGGAACGGCATCGACGTTCGCATCGGTCTGATTGAAACCCATCAGCGGGCTGAAACCGAGGAACTGATCAAGGGCATCCCGGCGATTCCGCGAAAGAAGGTCTACTATAAGGGGAGAGAATTCGAAGAGATGGATCTTGAGGCCATTTTAAGGGAGGCGCCGGAGGTCGTCCTTGTCGATGAACTTGCCCATACGAACATACCCGGGAGCAGAAACAGGAAGCGCTGGCAGGACCTGCTGGAGATTCTGGAGGGGGGGATCAGCGTCATCACGGCATTCAACGTGCAGCATCTCGAGAGCATGGTCGATCGGGTGCAGAAGATTGCCGGCATCAAGGTAGAGGAGACCATCCCCGACAGAATCCTGGAATATGCCGATGACGTTGTGAATATTGATCTGCCTGCCGATGATCTGATTCAACGTCTGAAAGAAGGGAAAATCTACGCAGAGGATCGTATCGGATATGCGCTTGAGAATTATTTCCGCCCGGAGGTGATCCTGCAGTTGCGTGATCTGGCCTTGCGGCAGGTTGCCTCGCAGGTGGAACGGAAGATTCGTCGCAATCTTCCCCCATCCGTCCGAATGCCTCTGGAGACGTTTCTGGCCTGCATCAGCACGAACGATGCGGGGGCCAAAAAGATCATCCGGAAGACCGCACGACTTGCCGATCATTATCAGGCCGAATGGTATGTCCTCTACGTCCGAACGCGGCATGAACATCCGGACAGGATCAACCCTGCGATGCAGCGAAAACTGCTGGCGAATTTCCGCTGGGCGACCGAGCTTGGAGCCGGCGTCATTACCAGAGAAAGCGATGACATACCGGAGGCCATCTATCGGACCGCACGGGAGTACCAGATTACGAACATCGTTACCGGACGTCCGAGCTTCGGTGTGTTTCGTCAATTGACGGGAAGAAATTATTTCGACAAGCTCCTGAAGAAGATTGTCGATACCGAGATCGATGTGATCGTCGTGTTCTGAGAAGACCGGTTGTGTGCCCACACCGAATCGGCCTGGAGGATTCTTGACCATGAAACTGCGTACCGCACTAACCGCCGCTCTCGCCTTTATGTTTGCCGTCGTTGCCCTCCTTTCAGGAGGAGGGGTATACTATCTGGCCCGTTTAGCTGCCGACTCGCGTGCGATCATTACCGACAATTTTCGCTCGCTCCTTTATGTGACCGAACTGAGTCATACGCTTGATCGGCTGGAGGCGGCAATCGGCCCGATAGAGGACGAGGGGGGAGACACAGGGGAGATTCGGAAACATCTGCAAGCGTTCGATGAAATACTGCGAAGACAGGAATCCAATATCACGGAACCGGGAGAATCGACGCTGACCGCAGAGGTTCGGTCCGAATTCGAACGCCTGAGGAGAATTCCGGATGTGGATTTATCGGGTCGTCCGGGGGAGAGGCACAGTGTAGGGGAGAGCATCTTTACTATTCAAACCCGGTTGCGAAGTATTCATGATCTCAACAGTGAAAAAATCATCCGGAGTAACGAGCAGGCCGGCAGGACCGCCGATGATGTCCTGCTGTACATGGCGATTCTGGGACTGGCCAGCATTACTGTGGGGCTGCTTTTTCTCCTTGCTCTTCCCCGCTTCATTTTCGACAGGATTGAACGGATTAACGGTGCCATCACCGAGATTGCCGAGGGAAACTATGATTTGCATTTACCGATCGATCAGCAGGAAGAATTCAGCCGCCTTGCGCATTCGTTTAATCAGATGACCGCCAAACTCAGAGAGTATGAACGGAGCAGTTATGCGCAGGTGTTGCTTGAGAAGAAACGACTTGATGCCCTGATCGACCGTATGGGGGAGGGGGTCATCGGCTTTGATGCGAAGAGGGTCGTCATCTTTGTCAACGACAGGATACTTTCTCTGTTGAATCTGAAACGGGAAAACGTTATCGGCAAATACGGACCGGACATTGCCGTGGGCAATATGCTTTTTGCCGCCATCCTTCAAAGTCTGGACCGAGGGGATGAAGAGACGGAGCCGGAATATCTGAAGATCGTAGTCGGCGACAGACAGAAGGTGTTTACATCGAGCCGACTGAATCTTGGGTCCGGAACTTACAGAGCGTATGATCATATGGCGGACATGCCGGTAGGTCAGGTCGTCCTGCTGAGTGACGTTACGGAATTTGCCGAGAAGGATACGGCGAAGACCAGACTGATCGCCACCCTGTCGCATGAACTGAAAACTCCAACCGCTGCGATCGACATGTCGGTCGGTTTGATTGAAAATCCGCTGATCGGAAGTCTGAATGAACGGCAACTGGAGTATCTGCGGACGATCAGGAACAATACGCTCAGGATCCGGAGGCTGATTGATGACATGATTGATCTGGCAAAGATCGACAGTGGTATTATCGACCTTCACATCGAGGAAGTTGACCCCCGGCGGATTGTCGCGACAGCCGTTGACGGCGTTCGACTCTTTCTGGAGAACAAGAAGATCGAAGTCCTCTTCTCCGTTGAGACGCCGGTTCCTTCCATCTCGGCGGATATCGACAAGGCGATCTGGGGCCTTACAAATCTGCTGACGAACGCAATCCGTTTCGCACCTGCGATGAGCAGCATAGAGATCGGGATTGAGGAAGAGGATGAGAACGTGATGATCGCGGTTTCGGATCAGGGCATCGGCGTCCCGGCCGAAATCCGGGAACGTCTGTTCGATCGTTATACCCGCCACGGTACGGAGAATGCCGACGGTACGGGACTAGGGCTGGCCATCGTCAGGGAGTTTATGGAGGCGATGGGGGGGAGACTCGATATCGATGATGACTACACATCGGGAAGCCGGTTCGTTCTGACGTTCAGGAGAGTAAAGCAGGAGATGAAGACGGATCGCCGGGAGAACAATTCGTCTTCATCTCTGCCAGACGGCCAGGGTATCTCCTGACAATACTGACGCGTTATCCCGCTGGAGGAACTGAAGGAGCAGGCGGTACGCCACGCACTGGAGATGACCGAAGGGAATGTCCAGGAAGCCGCCTCGCGACTGAAGATCAGCCGCTCGACAATGTATGAGTTGATGAAGAAGTACGGGGTGCAATGACGCTCCCCTGCCGCAACGGGTCCCGATCTATTTCCTGAGGATCCATCTCCACGGCACCTCCACCCCCTTCGATATCCCGATCCTCGGTGTTCGCTCCACCAGTTCGTCCGGTACCGGATCACCGGTGAGAAGGCGAATCGGCGAATCGGGGAGGAGAAGATCAAGTCCGTTGTGCTCCGGTCCGATGCCGAGGGCCTGCGTCAGCTTTCCCGGACCGTTTGCCAGATCGCGATCCCGGACGTGCGGACCTCGCCGTTCACGCATGACTTCGATTCCCGCCAACGGCTCGATTCCCCGCAGCAGAACCGCCTCCCCGTACCCTTCGGTCCCGGCAACAATGTTCACGCAGTGGTGCATGCCGTAGATGAAGTAGACGTAGAGGCGTCCGCCGTCCAGAAACATCGCCCTGTTCCGCTCGGTCGGTCCGCGGTAGCAGTGGCTGGCCGGGTCCTCCTGACGGTATGCCTCCACCTCGACGATGCGTCCGGACGTGAGGAATCCGTCGATCCTGGTTCCGAGAATGCGGCCCAGCAGATCGCGGGCAAGCGTCGGTGCGTCGCGGAGGAAGAATTCGGGATCGGTTATAGTTGTGTTGTTCAATGATTTTGTGGTTTGATGATTGAAATTGTCGGGGGTGCGGGGGAGGGGTTAGTAGTCAGCCGTGAGCTATGAGCAATCAGCTATGAGCTATGAGTAGTCAGCTATGAGCCGTCAGCCGTGAGCTATGAGGCGTCAGCCGTGAGCTATGAGCCGTCAGCCGTGAGCTATGAGGCGTCAGTTTTCAGCTATGAGACATGAGCGTTCAGCTTTGCGTCTTTGCTCTTTGCGCCCTTTTTTGCGTCTTTGCTCTTTGCGCCCTTTGTGTGACTTTCGATAGTAGAGGAGCGTCGGCTTTGTGTCCGCCGCGGCGGGCTCATACACTCCTACACCCTCACACTCATCCACTGCAAGGGGCAAAGGTTTTTGCCCCCTACAGTGCCGTCTTCTCCCCACCTCTATGAGCTCTCCTCTCCATACACTCTACGAACTCTCTCATACACTCTTCTCCTTGCGCACTCCGTCACTTGGCGGTATGTTTACCCTCTTTGTAACGCTATCGACAACGCATGAAGAATATCCGCAATTTCTGCATCATCGCACACATCGATCACGGCAAGTCGACGCTTGCCGACCGGTTGCTGGAATATACCGGGGCGATCACCAAACGTGAGATGACAAACGCCCAGATTCTGGACGATAATCCGCTGGAGCAGGAGCGTGGGATCACCATCAAGCTCCACGCTATCCAGATGAACTATAAGCGGCCGAAGGAGAGCGGGGACAGCACCATCTACACGCTGAACCTGATCGATACGCCCGGACACGTCGACTTCAGCTATGAAGTCTCCCGCTCGCTGAAGGCGTGTGAGGGGGCCCTCCTGATCGTCGACGCCACCCAGGGGGTGGAGGCGCAGACGATATCAAATCTTTATCTGGCGATCGATGCCGATCTGGAGATCATTCCGGTCATCAACAAAATCGATCTGCCGGCCGCCAGCACGACGCTGGAGACGGTGAAGGCGCAGGTGATGGACCTGATCGGTTGCCGCGAAGAGGAGATGATCCTGGCCTCGGCAAAGTCCGGCATCGGAATTCAGGATATCCTCGACGCCCTCGTCGACCGGGTCCCCCCGCCGAAGGGAGACCCCGATGCCCCACTCCGTGCGCTCATCTTCGACTCGGTTTTCGATCCGTATCGCGGCGCCGTCGCCTACGTCCGCGTTGTTGACGGAACGCTCCGGAAGGGGGATGAGATCATCATGATGCACAGCGGCAAGAAGTTCGAGGTGGATGATTGCGGTCTGCTCCGGATGAAGCGGGTGCAGGGGACGGAGATTTCATGCGGCTCGGTCGGCTACTTCACCGCGTCGATCAAGGATGTGAAGGATACCAAGGTCGGTGATACGGTGACGCTGGCCCGTGGAGGAGCCGAGAAACCGATTCCCGGTTATCAGGAAGTGAAGCCGATGGTCTTCGCCGGCATCTACCCGGCCGACTCCGACGACTACGAAGCCCTGCGCGACGCGCTCGACAAGCTGGCCCTGAACGACTCCTCACTGGTCTATGAACCGGAAACCTCCACCGCTCTCGGCTTCGGGTTCCGGTGCGGGTTCCTCGGGCTTCTTCACATGGAGATCGTGCAGGAGCGACTGGAGCGTGAGTTCGAGCAGACCATCGTCACCACGGTGCCGAACGTCGAGTATCTGGTCAGGAAAAAGAGCGGCGAGGAACTGAAGGTGGACAACCCGGCGAAGATGCCGCCGGTCGGCGACATCGAGTCGATTTCCGAGCCCTTTATCCGGGCGCAGATCATCTGTCCGTCGGACTATATCGGACCTGTCACGAAACTCTGCATGGAGCGTCGGGCCGTCTTCAGGGATACCAAGTATCTCTCGCAGGACCGGGTGGACATGCACTTCGAGTTGCCCCTCGGCGAGGTGATCTTTGATTTCTATGATCGGCTGAAGTCGATCTCCCGCGGCTACGCTTCGTTCGATTATGAAGTGATCGATATGCGCGACGAAGATCTTGTGAAGGTCGATATCCTCCTGAACGGCGACAAGGTCGACGCCCTCTCGGTGATCGTCCACCGCTCGAAATCATATCATTACGGACGGAAGCTGTGCGGAAAGCTCAGGGAGCTGATCCCGCGTCAGATGTTCGAGGTGGTGGTGCAGGCGGCGATCGGAGCGAAGGTGATCGCGCGCGACAGCATCCGGGCGATGCGGAAAGATGTGACCGCCAAGTGCTACGGCGGCGACATCTCCCGGAAACGGAAGCTCCTTGAAAAGCAGAAAGAGGGAAAGAAGCGGATGAAACAGGTCGGCGCCGTCGAGATACCCCAGGAGGCTTTCCTGGCGGTGTTGTCGATGGATGATGATTAGGGTTGAGTTCGTAGAGTGTATAGAGAGGAGAGTTCATAGAGTTGGGGGGAAGACGGCACAGTAGGGGGCAAAAACCTTTGCCCCTTGTAGTGGATGCATGTATGATTCCGCTGTGGCGGGTGAGTCGGTAGCCGTCGGTCTTTAGCCGACGACGGGATGCCCCGAGGGAGACTGTATTCGCAGAGGAAAGCCGAAGCGTGAGGGAATCCGGGATCGGGAGTTGAGTCACCGCGAACGGCTGAATAGAGAACACCGATTCGTCGGCTCCGTATATATTACGAACCCTGTATATCACAAACCCTGTTGTCATGTCGACAGAACGTTCCGTCGGAAAGAATATCCTGATCGGTCTGGTCATATTCTTCGGAATTCTGCTGGTGACCTATTGGGTTATTACCGAGGTTGTCTATCTCTCGTTCAGTGTCCCTACCGAATCGATGCAGGAGACGGTGATGGCGGGGGACTGGATTCTGGCCGATAGATGTTCCTACGATGAAGGAGAATTGCCGGAACGGGGAACGGTTATCATTGTTCGGTATCCGGGAAGTCGCGACGTAGCCAAGCCGCTAAAAGAAGAGTTCTATCTGGAGCGTTGTGTCGCAGTTGCCGGAGATCTGCTTGAGGTGCGGAATCATCATGTATACATCGACGGCGACAAAGAGACCTTCCCTACGCGCGGACGGATAGCCGGAACCGATCAACCGGAACATTCCAGCGTACTGGCCCGGACTTTCCCACGGGGGAAGAGATTTGGTGTCAGGCACTGGGGGCCGATGCGGATTCCGAAGAAAGGAGATGTTATTCAGTTGAATGATCTCAACGTCGTGGAGTGGGAGACGTTTATTCAACGTGAAGGACACGAGATCCGACACGATGGAACGGGGGTCTACATTGACGGCAAAGCAGCTCCCTCCTATGTTGTCGAACGAAATTACGTTTTCGGTATGGGGGATAACCGGAACAATTCTCTCGACAGTCGTTTCTGGGGGCTGATTCCGGTGGAAGATGTTGTCGGTATCCCCTTTCTGGTCTACTGGTCGTGGGAAGGAAGAGATGAAATGGGAAATGAGTATCCGTTCCTGAAGAAACTCGGACATATTCGTTGGGAGAGAATCGGAGAAGATATCCGGTAGATTCGGAAGTGGCATGGAAGGTCGGGCGGCGGGTGTATTCGGATCCCGCAACCGGCAACTTTACCGGTCTCCCCCCCGTAAGGGCCGGTCTTTGCCCCGTGACCAGACGATCAGTGATTATATAATCCCATATAACAGAAGAATGAGTTGATGAATCCTGAAGAACGCAAACAGATTCTTGCCGGCAAGGGAAAAAAAGTCCGCCGCAACAGGGTGGAAGAGGGAAAACCCGGGGAAGTTGCTCCGAAGGAGAAGGGGAAAGAGCGGCAGCAGCCGATGACCTGGCAGGAAGTGACGATCTCCTGGGCGAAGACCATTATCGGCGCACTAGTGATCGTCATGATCGTCAACGGTCTGCTGATCCAGTCCTTTGTCGTCCCCACCGAATCGATGGAGGGGGAAGTTCTGGCCGGTGACTTTCTGTTCGTCAACCGCTTCATCTACGGCGGCTCCACTCCCCAGACCATACCTTTTCTGAACATTCCGCTTCCCTACATCTCTCTCCCCGGACTGCGCGATCCGGAGAAGGGGGACGTGATTGTCTTTATCTATCCGGGAGACCGTGATCAGGTGGAGGCGACCGAGTTCCAGTATTACCTGAAACGCTGCGTGGCCACCGCCGGCGATACGCTCGAAGTCAGAAACGGTATCGCCTACGTCAACGGAGTCAGGGAAACGCTCCCTCCTGAGGTCCTCTTCGATTCGGTTCAGGGGAACAACAGCAACAGGATGGATATCTACAGGACCTTCCCTCGCGGACGGAAGTGGACCCACAGCAACTGGGGACCGATGCGGATTCCGAAGGAGGGAGATGTGATCCCGCTGAACGAATCGAATTTCGAGGAGTGGGAAATCTTTATTCAGCGTGAGGGACACGACATCCGGCAGAGCGGAAACCTGATCGAGATCGATGAACAGCCGGTCGATTCCTACACGGTGGAGCGGGATTACGTCTTCGGTATGGGGGATAATCGGGACAATTCTCTCGACAGCCGTTACTGGGGATTCATACCGGAGGAGAGCGTCGTCGGCACGCCGATGATCGTCTACTGGTCGTGGGATAACAAGGATGCGTACGGGAACGAGTATTCGCTCGGACAGAAACTGGGGCGCATACGCTGGGATCGGATCTTCAACAGCGTGGATTGAACAGCGTGGATTGACAGGGGGGAGATCCGTCGGAACGACAGCGGTCCGATTCCGGTTCTCACAGGCAAGAATTGTGCGGGTGCAGCAGATGAACCTGAACCATGCCGACCGACCAGAGGAGATTCCCGAACAGAATGCGCCGGCGGTTCCGGAAGAAGGAACTTCCCGGAGGTCGGACGCATTCACGAAACTGCTGCGAATTTTCGGCTGGAGCCTGCTGATTCTCCTCCTGCTCAGACTGTTTGTCGTGGCTCCTTACGGTGTGCCGACCGGTTCAATGGAACCGGCAATTCTCCCCGGCGATGCGGTTCTCGTCAATCAACTGGTGTATTATATACGAACGCCCGAATTCTTTCCCTTTACTGACTGGCGCATTCCCCACCTTGAGATGAAAGGATTGGGAACTCTGGAACGGGGAGACGTGGTCTTCTTCCTCTCGCCGGAAACCGAACGGGGGGAAGCCTCCGTTCTGGTCAAGCGGACGGTGGCCCTTCCCGGAGATACGGTTGCGTTGGTAGGGGGACGTATCCTCGTCAACGGTCGGGAGCCGGAACCGTATGCCGGATTATCGGATGGGCGCGAGCCGATGGATGAGAAGAAAGCCTACTCCCTGTTGAGAAAACAACAGTACGTTGTCGTCCCCTACGAGGGGTATGAACTCCCCCTCGATTCGGTGACTGCCGAGGCATGGAAAGATGTGCTGCATGACGAAGGGATCCGCGTCGACTACAGGAACCGGATAATCTTCCTGAACGGCGGACCGGCAACCCGTTACCGGTTCAAGCGGGATTATTTCTTCGCCCTCGGCGATAACTCGCAGAACAGTCGCGACAGTCGCCACTTCGGATTTGTTCCCCACGGTAACCTGATCGGTCAGGTAATGCTTGTCTTCTGGTCAAGCGGAAACGACGGGGTCCGGTGGGAGAGGATCGGAAAAGTGGTCAGGTGAGAGTTCGTAGAGTGTATAGAGAGAAGAGTTTATAGAGTTGGGGGAAGACGGTACTGCAGGGGGCAAAAACCTTTGCCCTTTGTAGTGGTGAGTTTAAGGGTGTATGAGTGTGAGAGTGAATGAGTCCGCCGCGACGAACGAAAAGCCGACCCCTCATAGCTGACCGCTCAAAGCTCACGGCTGACCCCTCCCCCTTTTTTGAATTTTTCATTTTGAATTTTGCATTGTCCCTTGTCCGGTCTATACGTTCACATACCGTTCTGCGAGAGGAAGTGCATCTACTGCAGCTTCTATTCCATTGAGTCCTTTGCCGGCAGGGATCGGTTCCTCGATGCCCTGCTGCGCGAGATTGCTCTCTCTTCCGAACTCCCTTCTGCGGTGGAGGAGCGGGAAGAGGTCCGAACGATTTTCTTCGGGGGAGGAACTCCCTCGGTCCTCTCGCCGGAAGAGATCGGCGCAATTCTCGGGGCATTGCGCGAGAACCACCCGGTGGCTCCGGATGCCGAGGTGACGATGGAATGCAATCCGGGCGCGTTGAACCGGGAGTGGCTTGCGGGGTACCGCGAAGCCGGGGTCAACCGGCTCAGCTTCGGTGTGCAGTCGTTCCACGACGACGATTTGCAGTTCCTCAGCCGGATCCATACCGCCGCTCAGGCCGAAGAGAACATCCGGCTGGTCCGGGAGGTGTTCGACAACGTGTCGCTCGATATGATCTTCGCCCTTCCCGGACAGACTCCCGAACGCTGGAGAGAAAACCTTGAACGGGCCGTCGATCTCGGGACCGATCACATCAGCGCCTACGCTCTGATCTTCGAGGAGGGGACACCGCTGAACGCCATGCGACTGAAGGGACGGGTGGCTCCGGCCCCGACCGATCTGGAGGCCGACATGTACGAGGAGACGGTCGACTTCCTCGCCCGGCATGGTCTGCTGCAGTACGAGACGAGCAACTATGCGAAACCGGGATTCGAGTGCAGACACAACGTCGGCTACTGGGAGCGGAGGAGCTACACCGGCTACGGACCGTCGGCCCACAGCTTTGCGCGACGTGATGTGCTGGGGAAACGATGGGCAAACGTCTCCAGTCTGAACGCCTACTTGGAGGCGATCGAGTCGGGAGGGAGTCCGGTGATCATGCGGGAGGAACTGACGCACGAACAGGGGATGGAGGAAATCGTGATGCTGGGGCTTCGCTACAAAGGGATCAGCCGTCCGGACTTTCGCCGGGTCATCGGTCGCGATGTGACCGAGGCGGCTGCCGAAGTGGTTCGGTGGATGGTAGCCGACGGATTCGCCGAGCTTGAAGAAGAGCATCTTCGACTTACGGGGAAAGGGAGTATCTTTGCCGACCGGTTCGCATTGGAGATCATCGACGCGACCGAACGATCCCGTCAACTATCGTCGATATAAATTCAGGTGGAGCAGCAGCGTCGCAACGTACATCGTACTCTCGCATTCCTCTCCTTCGTTCTGCCGTTTATCACGTACTATCTGACGGCCTGGCCGTCGATCTCGTCCGGCACATCGGGAACACTGGCGGCAGCGGCCCTCCTGCAACAGGTTCCGGAAGCTCCGGGTGCTCCGTTCTGGATCGTGGCGGCCGGAGCCTTCGTCAAGTTGCTGCCGGGAGACCCGGCCCGACTGCTTGTTCTCTTTTCCGCATTGTGCGGAGGACTGGGAGCGATGATGGTCTATCTGATTACCGTCACGCTGGCATCGTTCCGACCGATTCTCGTTTCCGGCGATGATGTGACACCTGGGGAACCGGTCTCCTCCCCTCCGGTTCGTGAAGCTCTCCACTGGGCCGGTCTTGTCGGCGCTCTCTCCTTTGCCTGGTTCGATTCTCAGTGGATGAACGCCACGGAGATTTCCGTCCGTTCGGCCGGAACCTTGCTGGTGGCGGTCCCCCTCTGGTCTCTGCTGCGATGGTATCGCGGCTATCGGGAAGGAGAGGAGCGAGCCGTGCTCTGGCTTCTTGCCGCCGCCTGGACCCTGGGGTTGTCGATCGGTGTCGACCGAACAGCACTTGCACTGATTCCCGGTGCCGGACTCCTGGTCTGGATCATCCTTTTCGTTCCGGATGACGGAGATCATCCCCGCTACCTCTTCAGCGCCCTGCTCGGGATGGCCGGCATTCTTCTTCTGTGGCAGTTCCTT
>CAMLOB010000052.1 GCA_946481475.1 uncultured Chlorobiota bacterium
GAACCCGTACAACGAATACTCCTCGGCGATCACCGAGGAGACCTCGGAACCGGTTCCCACACGGAACATCTTCCGGATCGACGCAATCGAAAGCCAGTTGCAGTTAGAACTTGTCGGAGAGTGGCGTCTGCCGACGGGGGTCTCGCTTTCGGCCGGCCCCTGGGTCGGTTACCGGCTGGCTTCAGACATCACACAGACCGAGGAAATCACCGAACCGTCCGGAGCGATTTTTACCGATGCGAGGAACCGGGAACGGGTGATCGCCGCAGGCAGACCGATCAACTCCTTCGGCTGGCGTTTCGGCGGGATGGGTAAAGTCGGATACGATTTTTCATTCAACTTCGGCATCGTTCTGCGACCGGAGCTTACCGCACGGTTCGATATGGAAGCTCTGGCCGACAAGGGACTGGGTCGCCGCGCCTTCGATGCGGGACTCTCGCTTGCCCTTCTGCTTCCACTCTCTCCGGGCAGGTCTTCTCCACGCGATTCATCTCTCTTCAATCCCCCCGAGTATGCACTCCGGACCTCGGTCGATCTCTATAGTGGGGACGAACGGAGTGCCGACCGGAAGGATACCCCCCTGATCACAACAAAGCGGACCGTGTATCACACCTACATTCCTCTTGTTCCCACCCTGCGATTTTCAGGCGACGCATCGTCGCTCCCATCCGGTTGTGCGGTCCTGACCCGTTCGCAAACGGCTCACTTTTCGATCGACACGATCCGGAGCGATCTTCCGGCATCGCTCAACGCGAATCTTCCGAACATTATCGGAAAGAGGATGCAGGCATCGCCCGGCGACACCCTGCGGTTGCAGGGGAAACCGGCATCAGCGGTCCGGGAGTATCTGACGGACGTCTGGAGTATAGACCCCGAACGAATAATCGTCGGGACGGGAGAGGGTGACGACGTCGAAATGTTCTCTTCTTCCTCCGACCTCCTGGCTCCGGTCGTCAATCGATGGGTTGTCGAGGATTACGGGACGTCGCCGATCCGGTTGAAGAAGGATATTGTCGCCGAGGCCGGTCTCAGGGAATGGCACGTCACTCTCTTCAGAGAGGGAGTGATGATCCACAGATTCTCCGGCGATGCGGAGGAGACCGATCCCGTCTCGTTGAACCTTTCCCTCGACATGTTCGGCAGACAGACCGGCAAGGTCTCGCTCGGCGCGGAACTGGTTGCTACCGACAGAACGGGAAGGACCGATACCGCTTACGACTCCATCAATCTGGAGATCGAGAAAGCGAAGACCGGAAAGGAAGTTCATGTCGTTTATCTTCTCTATCCGCGAAGCGGAAGGGGGACGGATGAATGGAACGATGCGCTTCTCGGGTTCATTCCTTCAATCGTGGAAAGCGGAACCGGGTTGGTGATAGAACCCTCGGAGAAGAACGTTGCGGAAGGACATCTGCGAACGATTGTCGAGCGATTGCCGGCGGAATGCGAAGCGAAAGGCATCATTCCCCGCGACATAAGGATTTCCGGCGCGGGAACGCCGGCTGAATCGAGCGACGTCCCGTTCATCAGGATAGAAGCTCGTCGGGAGATCGAAGAGGCGAAGCAATGATCCCCCGATCTATTCTCCCCCGGCACTCCTGAAATATCCGTACTGATCCAGCAACTCGAACATCCGGGCGGCCATCGGTGCGTTCAGCGTTCCGGCGTAGGCCCCCCGTCTGTTCTCCAGCACGACAACGACAACGTATCGCCTGCCGTTCTTCTCGCCGAAGGAAGAGAACCACGAGGGAGAACGTCCGTCCGGTTCGCGGTCGGCCGTTCCGGTCTTGCCGTAGCCGGTGATGCCGAGTCGGCTGAGTCCCCCGGAGATCACCGCAGCCGTCCCTCCCGGCTTCAGCGGCTCCCGAAGAATCCCGGCAACCTCGGCAGCTACGGGTGCGCCAAGCGACCAGTCGAGCGTGTCGGGCGGGCGGTTCAGTTCGAGCGTCGGAGCCATGAAGACTCCCCCCTCGGCAATCCCGCCGTACATCACCGCCGCGTGCAGCGGATTGAACTTCACCGACGCCTGACCGATGCCGATGCGGGACTCGGCGATCCGGTCGGCCGCATCGACGCGACTCGGGCCAATCCGGAGCGCACCGTACTCGTTCAGGAAGATGCCGGTGTTCCAGTCCATCCGGGAATTTGCTCCGAGCGATTCGAGGAAGGCTTTCATCTTCTCGTATCCGATTGACCGGTCGGCAAGCCAGGAGAAATAGGTGTTGCAGGAGATCCGCATTGCCGAGGCCAGCGTCAGTCGTCCGTGGGAGGCGCCGTGATCGGAGATGGAGGGGATGCCGGGACCGGGATCATACTCCCCGGTACAGACGAAACCGCCGTTCTCAGGGAGCGTGGCGTTCAGTTCCAGCGCGGCGGCGGCCACCAGAGGCTTGATGGAGGAGCCGGGAGAGAAATTATCCTTCAGTGCGCGGGAGATCAGCGGTCTCCCCTCCCCGTCGGTCGCATAGTCCCGCCAGGCATCGTTGTCCCGGACGGTATTCGGATCGTACGACGGACGACTGACCGCCGCCAGGACCTCGCCGCTGGAAGGATTCAGGACAACGATCGCGCCGTTCCTTCCGTTCAGAACATTCATTCCCTCCTGCTGCAAACGGAGGTCGATCGAGAGAGAAACGTCGTGCGGACGGTCATCCCGGAGTGAGTCGTTCAGGTAGATCAACCCTTTCTCCACCCCGCTTCCGTCACGGATCGGTCCGGTCCAGTAGCCGACGATATGAGCCGTGGTCCTCCCGGCCGGATAGTACCGGCGCAGATGTCCCTCCCGCACCACATATCCGGCAAGAAGTTGTCCGTTCCGGTCAAAGACCCGTCCCAGCGGTTGCGCCAGGCTCCGGAACCGGGATTTTGTGTTGAAGCCGAGCGAGACCGTATCGCCGGGGTCACGTCCCGCGGTGATCCATCCCTCCCGTTCCTCGTTCATGTAGATCGTCCCCCGCCAGAGAAGCGCACCGAAGAGGAACAGAAAGACGACCAGAAGCGAGAACCGCACCCCCCGTCCGCTGAGAGCACGGAGACTTTCAAGCGCGCCACCCCTTCCGACAAAAGTGCCGATGAGGAAGAGAGAGGCCAACAGAAGCGTTCCGTATGTCAGGATCGTACTCATGGAGTATCAAAATAGGAGTCGATGTCTACACGGGCAACGATTCATATATGATGGTATGCGGACCGCAACGGATCACGTCTCCCGGTTGCAGGGGGACATCGCTCCCCGGTTCCACCGGTGCATCGTTGATCTCCGTCCGGTTCCGTCCCAGCAGGCGGATGTGAAGGACGAGATCGCGAAAAGTAAGAAGGAGATGTTCACGAGAGAAGGAACGGGAGGCGTCACGAACCGGAATGAATGAACGGGGAGATCCTTCGTGCGCACGACCGAGAAGGGCGGTCGGATGAGGGACATCGATCGTCCGCGAACCGCCGTCGTCCCTGATCGCAAGCCGGTAGAGACCCTCTCGATGCTCCGCGCGAACCAGCGATGGGACTTCCTGCCCCTGCAACAGAAGATGGATTGAAAGGATACCGCTGAAACTCCACCCGTTGGCCAGGGCGAAACGCTCGGCCTCCTCATGAAGCAACCGACGGAACTCCTCCAGAGCCTCCTCCACCGGCAGCTTCCAGTCGTGGAAGAAACGATTCCGGTCGAGCCGGACGATCAGGAAGTTGGCCGCACGGGAAACACCTCCGCGACCTTCCACCGACTTCCGCAACGCATCCTGCATTGCAAGAATCGTCGCGCCGAACTGTGAGACAAGTGCCATACTCAATGTTGCTTTTACAGAATCGCCGGATGAAGTTTACTCCCGTTCTTGTACCGGGAACCGGATCCGTCCCCTTGGTGTCCGTTGTAACTTCGTGGTGAATCTTTACCACAAAGTCACGAAGGACACAAAGAAACCACAAAGATTGAGATTCAGGTAACCGGTCCGTATCGCACTCCCTTTTTGCAGCGGAGGGAACAGACACCCATGACAACCTACTTCGTTACCCGCTTCGCCCGGAACTTGACGAAAGGACGGAAGATACCGACACGCAGGCGCGAAGGGCGCAGATACTCGATGACTCCTTCCCCCTCTCCCCTGCTTCCCTCCCAGTCGAACGCAATCTGCGAAACGGCGCGATGGTAGAACGGCCCGGACTCCACAAGCGAACGGGTCGTCGCCGTTGCGGTCAGTCCGCTCGCATCGTTTATTCCGATCCGGAAAGGGTACGACAGTGTTGCCCAGTGTCCCTTAGTCTCCGCTTCCAGATGCAATGCGTCGGTGCTCCGGAGCAGATCTCCTCCCTCAAAAAGGAAGACCCGGTTAAAGGGAGAGGCGGCGGATCCATTGCGTGGCTGAATCGAGAAAAAAACAAACGTGCGTTCGGCGACGTGAAGCCGTCCCCAGTACCAGTCGACATCCATCATCTGCAACGGCTCGTAGCCGAAGTTCCGATCGTGATAGGCATTCCCCTCAAACCGGAAACGGTGCGGTCTTCCTCCGGGTCCGACAAGATCGACCGCCGCCGAGAACCGTCCCCCCACGCCTGACGGAACCCAGTAGTGCTTCTCCCGTTCGGAATCGATCTCTTCGGCAAGCGAACCGATGGAAGTGGCCGGAAAGCGGAGGTCGATCTCGCCGACCAGACGTTTCAGCGAAAGGGGAAGGGCCTGATCGACCGTCATCCTGAATGTCGTCGTCCCATCCGGATGGGTCTGGCCGAAGAGCCGATTCTCCTTGAAACGAACGTCGGCGGAAGTTACGGAGCCGTCGAAGAGTGCTGCCGGCCCCTCCACCAGCGATGCGCCGATCCGTCCGCTTCGCCGGTAGAGACCGAAAGCGAAGGCAGTGTAGAGCGAAGGATGTGCTTCCGGGAGATTCCGTTCGATTGCTGCAGAATACCGGGGGGACATCGGAACGCCCCGGAACCAGATTGCCGTGAAGCCCAGCTCTCCGTCGTCGGAAAGTCCGTCAACATACGTCCATTCGTAGGCTCCCGGAAGATCGACCGCGTGAAATCGGTCGTGCGACGGATCGAGTATTCTCATGCTCCCGTGTTCTGGTGTACGATTTGGTATTCCCCGGCCGCAGCCGGAAGAGTGCCGTGCAGTTGCAATTCAATAAATGAGGAGAAGGAGTGATCGACGTATACTGTCCTCATTCCCATCCCTCCATCCTCTTGATGACAGATTACGACGTCCCGGACGAACAACACGTCACAAGGAGTAGGGTTGCCGTATCCGGCATTCCGGATTTGCAGAGAGATGATAAGTTCTCCCCCGATATACGCTTCTCCGCCGTGACGGATAACGCCCTCGCGAAGGGACAACACAAAAACACCAAGAATCACAAAGTTCAGAACGGATGACAACCGGTAAAACCGACGACCGACAGATCATAGTTGACTGCTCATGACTCACTGCTCATAGCTCATAGCTGATCGCTCATAGCTCACTGCTGACCACCAACCCGAACACCGTGCTCACATACCGGATCATCATACTTCTTCTTCTCTGCATTCCTCTGGCCGTGGCGATCAGGAACAGCTTCACCTTTGCCCGCATTCTCCCGCAGGAACGTCCGCGACTGATGCCGAAAGTCTCCGTGCTGATTCCTGCGCGGAATGAAGAACGGAACATCGCCCGATGCGTCAGCTCCCTTCTTCACCAGACCTATCCGAACATGGAGGTCATCGTGCTGAACGACGACTCGGATGACGGAACCGAAGAGATTCTGCTCCGCCTGATGAGACGACGCCCCGATCTGAAGGTACTGAACGGACTCCATCTTCCCCCCGGATGGATCGGCAAGAACTGGGCCTGTCATCAACTGAGCGTTGCCGCAACAGGAGAATTCCTCGTCTTCACCGATGCCGACACGATTCACCGACCGGAGAGCATCACATCCCTTGTCGCATTCGCCGAACGGAACGGCACACCATTCTTCTCCGGCGTTCCGTTGCAGCGGATGGATGGCTTCTGGGAACGGGTGATTATCCCGATGACGCAGTTCCTCTACTTTGCCTATCTGCCGAACAGGTGGATCACCGGAAAACGGAATCCGAAATTCTCGGCCACCAACGGCCAGCTTCTCTGTGTGACGCGGGGAGTCTACCAACGCATCGGCGGACATGAAAGGGTGAAGGGAGAGATCGTCGAGGATGTTACGCTCGGACGTCGGGCAAAGGAGCTCGGCATACGGACCGCCCTGGCCTCGGCGGTCGATACGGTGGAGTGTCGGATGTATACGTCGCCTGCGGAGATCATCGCGGGCTTCTCCAAGAATTTCTTTCCCGGTCTGGGCTACAACTACGCTCTGCTGATCGGATTCATCCTGACGACGCTTGCACTGTATGTCGTCCCGGCCGGTTTTATCGTTGTCGGAATCGCCACTGCGCAGTTTACGCCCGGACTCTTCTTTCTCCCTCTTCTGCAACTCGGCATCGGTATAAGTGTTCGTCTTCTCACGGCCGTGGAATTTCGGCAGCACAGACTCTTTGCACTTCTCCATCCCCTGTCGGCACTGGCGGCCGTCGTCATTGCGATCAATTCGGCACGATTATCGCTGTCGGGAAAAGCAACGTGGAAGGGGCGGAAATATCCGGGACCGTAGGGGGCAAAAACCTTTGCCCCACCCGGGGCAGAAGTGCGAATGACAAATGTCGATTTGCGATTGATCAATGTAGCCGTCGGGTTCATCCGACGCCGGGACACTCGGAAACCGCGAGAGATTTCCGGACCTGACGTGTTCTTCTGTTGAAGACCGGAATAGTCGTTTCATAATTCGGGGCAAAGTCATACGTTAGAGGAGCGTCGCCGGGATACCGGTTTCACTTCCAGACGGAGAGAGGTACTATCGAAATATGTTCGGACGCATTACACGACGGAAGAAGACAATCGGAGGTCGTCCTTCACGACCGGAGAGCGGGGGGGCTCCATACAACCACACGCTCGGTTCGATCATCTGGATGGCTCTGCTCCGTCTGGCGGTCACCCTCTTCGTCGCCTGGTATCTGAAAGATCATTTCAACGTCTACTCCGAATGGTGGCTGGTCACCGGACTGGCGATCTACGGCATCGCGATCTATCCCGCACAGATTCAATACGAATACTTCAAGCTGAACAATCGGCGACTGATCGAGGAGACGCTCTGTTCAAGCTGTCGCTACTACCGTCCGGAAAATCTTAACTGTACGCTGTTGGATGAACACGTCAGCGAAAACTATCTTCCCTGCGAAGGTGAGGAGTGGGAACCGAAGGCGTTCGATGTGGACGTCGAAGGGTAATTCCGGAACCGGATTCTTCCACCCGTTTCACCACACGTTCTTCACACGTTTTCCGATCCCGTATCCATGTCGATTCTATCCGATCTTTTCGATATTTCCGGCAAGAACGCTCTTGTGACCGGCGCCTCACGCGGTCTGGGAGCGGCGGCCGCCGATGGACTGGCACAGGCCGGAGCGAACGTGGCCCTGATCGGCCGGGACAGCCGGACGCTCGCCGAGCGGGGCCGGGAACTCCGGGCACACGGAGTCGAAACCCTTCCGGTCCGCTGTGATGTCTCGAAACCGAAGCAAATCGCCAATGCGATCTCCAGAACACAGAAGGAATTCGGGTCGATCGACATCCTGATAAACAACGCGGGCATCATCAAGCGATGGCCCGCCGCCGACTATCCCCTTGAAGACTGGCAGAATGTGATCGACATCAATCTGACCGGCGTCTTCCTTATGGCCCAGGGAGTGGGTCGGGTGATGATTGAAAACGGCGGCGGAAAGATCATTAACATCGCCTCCCTCCTCTCCTACTCGGGTGGCCGCTTCGTCCCGGCGTACACTGCAAGCAAACACGGCGTTGCCGGCCTCACCAAGGCGCTGGCCAACGAGTGGGCCGAACATAACGTCAACGTCAACGCAATCGCCCCCGGCTACTTCGAGACCGAGGCAACCGAGGCTCTGCGCAAGGACCGCAAGCGGTTTCGCGAACTGAGCAAACGCATCCCCGCCGGACGCTGGGGTTTGCCGGACGATCTGAAGGGAACGATTCTGTATCTTGCATCTAAGGCCGGCAACTACGTCCACGGCCAGACCATCGTCGTCGATGGAGGATGGATGGCGGGGTGAGTTCGTAGAGTGTATAGAGAGAAGAGTTTATAGAGTCGGGGAGTTGAGAGTCGGGGAGTTGAGAGTCGGGGAGTTGAGAGTCGGGGAGTTGAGAGTCTGGGAGTGGTGGTAGCTGTCGGCTTTGTGCCGATGTCGGGATTTTCGGAGGATGGTGAGGAAGTTGAATGGCTGGTGGTTGAATAGTTGAGAGTTAAGAGTCGAAAAACTACCATGCGGATAGCCCACTGCTGATAGCTCATAGCTCACCTCTGATAGCTCATAGCCCACTGCTGATAGCTCATAGCTGATAGCTCACCCCCCTCCCCTCTTTTTTGAATTTTGAATTTTTCCTTTTGCATTGAACACTGATATTCTTGCCGTCGCCGCTCATCCGGACGACATTGAGTTGCATGTTTCAGGCACGTTGCTGCGAACCGCCGATCTCGGCGGGTCGTTTGCAATCTGCGATCTGACACGCGGAGAGCGGGGATCCCGCGGCTCGGCCGCACTTCGCGCCGAGGAGACGAAACGGGCCAACGAGGTGCTGGGAATTGATGAAACGCATCGGTGGAACCTGGCGATTCCGGACGGAGACATCCGCATCACACCGGAGAACACTCTTCGGGTGGTCAGGGCAATCCGCCGTTTCCGTCCCCGCATTCTTCTGCTTCCCTCCGAAAGCGACCGGCATCCGGACCACGAGAACGCCTATCGGCTGGTTCGCGAAGCCTGGTTCAACAGCGGACTGACCGCTGTGGAGACGGAGTATGAGGGGGAAGCGCAGGAACCCCACCGTCCGGAGCTTTTGCTGACCTTTGCTCACGCCTGGGAATTCGAGCCGGATCTGATTGTCGATATCGGCGATCAGTTCGACCGGAAGCTGGAGGCGATTGCCGCCTACAGCTCGCAGTTCACGATTCCCGGCAGCAACCGGTCGGAGAGCCGCGAGGAGCCGGAGACGTTTATTTCAGGAGAGGACTTCATGGAATATCTGATCGCCCGGATGCGACGCTGGGGCTTCATGATCGGTCGCCGTTACGGCGAGGGATTCCGGAAACTCGGCGGTCCGATCCGGGTGGACGACGTGCGCACCCTCCTCTGATGGGGCCGGAATTCCGTTTCGTTCTTGCACGACATTCGGGAAACTCCGTATTCTTGCAAGTCTTCTTGTTCCAGCCACAATCCGTCAACAGATCATGGTTATCGGAATTATCATCGGTCTCGTTCTTGCCGGCATCGGAATCCTTCTTCTCTTCCTGAAAGGGAAATCACAGGACAAGCTTCTTGAAGTAAAGTCGACGCAAACGTCAAGCGCGATCGATCTCAGCGAATTGCATCAGGCCGTGGCCTCCGAAATCGGTCCCGGTGCCTTTGCACGTCCGGCAGAGATAAAGGGAATGTGCGAGTCCGACAATCCGTTGACCGGAGAATTGTCGGATCAGCCCTGCCTCTGGTACTCCATGCAAGTTGAAGAGCTGTATCAGGAAACCTACACGGAGACCGACAGCGAGGGGAGAACCGTGACGCGGACCAGAAACGGATCGAACGTCGTGGCAAGCAACACCCGGTCGATCCCCTTCGCCGTGCGGGACGAGACCGGCACAGTACTGATCTATCCGGACGGAGCGCAGATTGAAGGACGGAAAGTGGTAGACAGACACGAACCGGCCGGGGGAGAGCTCGGAACGATTTCGTTCGGGAAGTTCTCCATGGCGATCAATCCCGGAAACGGAAGACGGATCACCGGCTATCACTACGTCGAGCACATTCTTCCCGTCGGAGAACGCCTCTACGTGCTTGGCGAGGCAAGTGATCGCGACGACGGTAAACTTGCCTTCAGAGCCTCTCTTGAGAAAGGAAAGCCCTTCATCGTGTCGGTCCGTTCCGAAGAAGAGATTGCAAAGGGACTGGAAACGTCGGCGAAGATAATGGAGTGGATCGGCTATGCGTTGATTGCCGTCGGCGCCGCTCTGGTCTTTGCCGCAATCGCCGGCGCCTTCGGCTAATCTCCGTTCGGGTCGAGAACCGGTCCGTTGTACGCCGCCCGCGCTCCCCGACTCTTGACGCTCGTAAACTCCTGCGAAGGATAACGCAGAGCCGTCAGAGCTCCCCCGAAGACGCAACCGGTATCAATGCCCACAGCAAAGGGGTTGACGTAGGGGCGAAGATAGACCTGATGTCCGAAGAAGACTTTTTCCGGTCCTTTAAAGGTCTTCGCCCAATCGACCCGGACCGGAAATCCCTGCGGTGTCTGCTCGCCGGTGGTCGGCCCGTAGATGGCGTAGTATCGCACACGGCGCAGATCCTCCTCTTCTTTCATGCCCGGTCGCCATGCGGCGTGGACAACGACTCCTCTTCCCTGATCGAACCGGATCGCATAGGGAACGTTCTCGAAAAACTCCAGAAAATTTTTCCGCCACCGGTCCCGTTCTTCTCCCGGCATCCGGTTAAACTCGTCGATTGTCCGGTCCAGACCATGCGCAATCTTCACGCCATGTCCCTGCAGCCAGCGCATGAACCGATAGTCGTGATTCCCCAGAACCGTCCGCGCATATCCTTTGGTGCAAAGATCGTAGACCAGCCGAAGCGCATGCATAATGCCGTCTCCACGATCAACGATATCGCCGACAAACAGGATACGGGGAGAATCGGAGGAAGGGGCCGGAGGAAGATCCTTCGCCAGCAAATCCTCGTGACCGAGCAGTTCAAGCAACTCGGTCAACTCATCGAAGCATCCGTGAACGTCGCCGATGATATCGCACGCGGCAAGGGCGGGCAGATCCTGGATCGCCCCCCTCAACGTTATCGGCGAATTCACATGCAGCACTGAATTCGATCTGTCTGACTTCTTTGGCATGAATCAATAATAGGGAGTCGCCGCCAATGAGAAGGTGAAAAGACGTTTGTTGCCCGGGGTGGGGTTGCAGTTTTGAGCAGTCAGCTTTCAGCCGTGAGCTTTCAGGTTTGTGGTTTCTGTTGTGGGCAATCAGCTTTCAGCAGTCAACCTGGTGGTGGAGACTGAATATTTAGTTAGAACCATCAACCCAGCACACTGACTGCTCACAGCTCATCGCCGACCACTCATAGCTCATAGCTGACCCCTCATTGCTCATCGCCGACTGCTCATTGCTCACCACTGACTGCTCATTGCTCATCGCCGACCACTCATAGCTCATAGCTGACCCCTCATTGCTGACTGCTGACCGCCCCCCTCCGAACAGAGAAAGCCCCGC
Source organism: uncultured Chlorobiota bacterium (assembly GCA_946481475.1). The sequence continues at coordinate 11,328 of CAMLOB010000052.1, forward strand.
CGGCATTTCACCGACGAGGCTTTCTCTGTGTAGTTCCAACATTACCCGTTACTCAATGTCCGCCGGGGCATTCCCCCTCGTCCCGTTCTTTCTCTTCGTCCCCTTTCTTTCTCCTTTCTTCGCTTTATGACTATCACGGCACTCCTTCATCTCATCCTTGTGCTCTTCGAGCAGAGCCTTCTGCTCATCGGTCAGGATTGTGCCGATCTCCTCTTTCATTGCTTTGGCCTCCTCCTTCAGTCCTCCCCGCAATTCCTTTATCTGCCCGCGAGTCCGCTCCGCCCCCTCCTTGTCGCCGGCCTTCATCTGCTCCCGCATTTTCTGACGCAGTGCCTTCAGTTGTGCCGTCGTCTCGCCGTTCTCCTCCTTGAACTCCTCGCGGATCGTCTCGATTTTCTCCTTCTGCGCATCGGTCAGATTCAGATCTTCTCTCAGTTCGGCCCGTTTCTCCGCACACTCCTCTCTCCCTTCGCGCGCATCTTCACGTCGTTCCTTCACCTGCTCCCGCATTTCGGCTGCCTTCCGTCGCTGTTCATCGGTCAGAATCAGGCTGATCTGCTCCTGCAACTCGGCCCCCCTCCCCTTCAATACTTCCACCTTCGCTTTGATCTCCTCGTTCGTCCGCTGCGCTCCCTCCTTGTCACCGGCCTTCATCTGCTCCCGCATTTTCTGACGCAGTGCCTTCATCTCCTCGAACAGCGAGGCGTTCTCTTCCTTGAACTCCTTGCGCAGTTCCGCAATCTGTTCCTTCTGCGCATCGGTCAATTCCAGTTGATTCAATCCCCGCTCCACTCCGTCAACCCGTTTCTCACGTTTATCCGCTCCTCGCCCCCCTCGCTGGGCAAATGTTGTTCCAACAGACAACAGCAGAATCGCCAGTGCGACCGTCACTGTTTTCATTCCATTTCCTGTCTTCATAATATCTCCTTCGGTAAATAGAGGTAGTGTTTCAAACGTTGATGTGCCCCTTGCATACGTCGCTTTTGAATTCCGACCGCCGCTCCGACATAGCCTGCTTCGGACGGTTTAGTTCTCGATGTGTAGCGACGTTCTGCCGGGCTCCGGTCCTTTCATTTCCGGATGCAATGGTCGGATTCAATCGG
>CAMLOB010000053.1 GCA_946481475.1 uncultured Chlorobiota bacterium
CTGAGCGATTCAAATCAACGCCCGAAGCCGTCACCAAGCTTCGGGCGTTCCTTTTTCCGGAACCGGGCATAGAGGACCAGCATACCGTAGGCGGCAAACGGAAGTTGGAGGATCTTCATCATCGTCTGGTAGCGCGGAAGAGGAAAGAAGAGAATCACCACGGCGATCGAGGCGATAAAGAACAAATAGAAGTACTGGAACCTGCTCCAGGAGGCGGTCAGGATCAGTCCGTACAGACCGAACAGAAAGAGCAGAACCGTCGGAATCAGATAGAGAGGGTGGGCACTCTCCGGATAGAACGGGACGTAGCTGAAGAACCAGAAGAACTTCACGAAGGAGTTGCTCACCACCTTTCCCGGATGCTCTTTTATATAGGCAAAGGCAAGCCGCTGATACTCCCTGCTCATCACCAGTTCATACCGGTCATCGTGAACCTCACGAAGTGCCGCCGCAACCGTATCGGAATCGGAAGCTCCGATATGATAGGGGTTGTGCCCGCGGTACAGATTCAGCCCGAAACCTGTCGTCAACGGCACAAAGGCGTCGAAAACGACATAGTTTCTGATCGACCAGGGAAGTACCGCACAGAAGGCGACAGCCCCGATTATCAGTCCCCGCCGTATCCGCTTCTGCAGGATGAGAAGACCGACCAGCAGAACCACGAAGAGGACAAATTCCGCACGGATATAGACCAGAACCGCCAGGAGAAGACCGGTCACCGGCACCCTCCATCCTCCCCGATCCATTCTCAGCAGCAGCAGAAACAGGAGAGGGATCAGGGCATGGTAGAGAATCGTCGGGGTAAAGGAAGTGAGCGCATAGATAAACTCCGGCAGAACCGCACCGATCGCCGCAGCCAGCAGTCCCACCCGTTCGGAAAACGTCTCGGAGGTGAGACGATAAAGCAACCAGAGAGAGAGAAGCGAGAGAAGAATGTGCGTCGCCAGAAGAAGCGTGTTCCGCAGCGGAAGGTTATCGATTGCAAGATACGGCAGAAGAAAGAGGACATAGCCGGGGGGCATGTGGGCCGAAGCATAGGGCTTGAGACCGGGAGTATAGATATGGGTGATCTCTTCTCCGTCGAACACGTAAAAGGAATATCCGTTTCCGTGCAGCAGTTCCTTGGCGATCTCCCCGTACTCCCAGTAGTAATCACTGTTGAAATCGGCGTAGAGACCGACGAACAGAAGACGCAGAACCAGGCCGGTCAGCAGAATTGTCCGAAGCAGATTCCGGGGTGAAGCGTTGCGAATCAGATCGATGGAGACGAGACGTGAGGATTGATCCATGGACTTCACGGTGATACGTTTCCGCTCCGGCACTCCGGAATATTCCGGTACAAAAGTTGCCGAAGATAGAGCAAAAACAACGTTCCAACAAGTCGGGACGTCCGAACGGTGTTCCCACGAATCCCTGTGGATAAGCCGTGGAAAGAATTATCGAACGAATATTTTGCCGACAGACTTCAAACTCATAGTTTGCCGGTTACCTTCACCTCAATTTTTCTCGTAATTGGAACTACGAACCGACAGGAAAAACCAGCGCCAGTGCCGATCAGTGAAGGAAATATTCTGAACGAAGGGGGACAGTACCCTCTTGAAAAAATGATCGGTCGTTCCCGGCGCAACGTCGTTCCGATGGAGGTTCCGGGCGACCGGGTACCTCCCCACAGCAACGATGCCGAGATGGCGGTTCTGGGAGCGATGATGCTCGACAAGGATGCCGCCAACGAGGCCATCAGGATCCTGTCGGATGAGGCATTCTACCGTGAGTCCCACCGGATCATCTTCCAGGCGATGTTGTCGCTTTCGGAGCGGAATCAGCCGATCGACATCATCACGCTGAACGAGGAACTCCGGCGCCGGGAGAAACTTTCCGACATCGGCGGCTCGCACTATCTGGCCGAACTCAATCGACGGACCCCGACCACCGCGAACATCGAGCACCACGCCCGGATCGTTTTCGAGAAGGCGCTGAAGCGGAAGATGATCGCCGCCGCCATGGGAATCATCGGCTCCTGCTACTCCGATTCCACCGACGCCTTCGAGGAGCTGGACAAGGCCGAGCAGACGATTTTCGAGATCTCCGAGAGCCGGAACCGGACCAGTTCAAGTTCGATGGAACGCCTGGCCAAGGAGACGATCGACATGCTCCAGGAGATCTCCGAACGGCGGGCCGAGGGGAGCGGCGTTGTCGGCACACCGACCGGACTGATGCAGCTTGACCGGCTGACCGGCGGGTTCCAGAAGTCGGACCTGATTATTCTGGCTGCAAGGCCATCTATGGGAAAATGTGTGGCCTGGGACACGCCGATTGTCGATCCGCAGACCGGAGAAGTCAGAACAGCTCAGGAAGTCTATCGTCGCGGCGTCGCCGGGAAATCGGTGGATGTTCTGACGCTGACCGAACAGGGAAAAATGGTCCTGACCAATCCAAGCGATTTTATCGATGATGGGATCAAACCGGTTTTCCGCGTTCGGACACGCCTTGGCCGGGAAGTCAAGACAACGCTTGCACATCCGTATCTGACGGCACGGGGATGGCGTCGACTGGCCGAGTTGAACGTCGGTGACCGGATCGGTCTGCCCCGTGCGGTTCCGATCTTCGGCAACGATCCTCTGCCGCAATCGGAAGTGATTCTTCTGGCCTATCTGATCGGCGATGGCGGCCTGACCGGAGGAACCCCGCGGTTCACTACCACGTCTGAAACGATGCGCCGTGATATTGAAACGCAGGCGGCAGCCTGGGGCGTCCGCCTCGCCCCCGACATCCGTCCGGGAAAGGCACCGAGCTATCGACTCTCATCTCCGCGCGGAAAGATCAACCGTCTGACGCAGATGCTGCGCCGTCACGGTCTGATGGGAAAGAACGCTCTTTCCAAGTCAATCCCGGCAGCCGTCTACAGGCTTCCCAAAGAACAGCTTGCTCTCTTTCTCAACCGCCTCTTCGCTACCGACGGTTCGGCCTGGCTGAGTGGTCAGTACGGGCGTATCGACTACTGTTCCGTCTCCGAAGAACTTGCCCGAGGCGTTCAGCATCTGCTGCTTCGGTTCGGTATCAATGCAAAGCTCCGGAGCAAAGAGGTTCTCTACAAGGAGACCAGGCGCCAGGCCTGGCTCGTTGAGATAATGTCGGCTCCCGACCTGCTTCGCTTCGTCCGTCAGATCGGAATTTTCGGGAAGGAGAAAGCAGTCGGTTCGATTACCCGCTACGCAGAGGCAAAGAGATCGGGATGGACGCGGGATACGTTGCCGGTGGAGATCTGGGAGAATATCACAGCGGCAAAGGGAGAATTGAGCTGGGCGGAAATATCACGACGTGTCGATAAACCGGTCAACCATAACTGGCACGCATTCCGTCGCGCTCCCCGCCGCGAGACGGTGGAACTGATTGCTCAGGCTCTGAACGATCCGGAACTGAAGGCCTGGGCCGATGCCGACATCTACTGGGATGAGATCGTCTCTATCGAATACGTCGGAGAAGAGCAGGTGTACGACCTGACCGTACCGGTAACACATAACTTTGTCGCAGCCGATTTTTACCTCCATAACACCGCGATCGCCATGTCGATGATGCGGAACGCCGCGGTCGACTACAAGAAACCGGTCGCCTTCTTCTCGCTGGAAATGTCGGCCCAGCAGTTGATGCTGCGACTGATCTCGGCCGAGGCGAAGGTAAACGCCCACCGTCTGCGGACCGGAGATCTGCGCCAGGAGCACTGGCAGCAGATCGTCTCGACGATCCACCGTCTGGCGGCCGCGCCGATCTACATCGACGATACGCCGGCCCTCAGCATCATGGATCTGCGGGCACGTGCCCGACTGCTGAAACGGGAGCACAACATCGAGCTGCTGGTGATCGACTACCTGCAGCTGATGCACGCGCCGAAGGCGGAGAGTCGCGAACGGGAAATCTCGATGATCTCGCGCGGACTGAAGCAACTGGCAAAAGAGTTGAACATTCCGATCATCGCCCTCTCGCAGTTGAACCGTTCGGTGGAATCCCGCAGCGACAAGCGACCGATGCTGAGCGATCTTCGCGAATCCGGCTCGATCGAGCAGGACTCCGACGTCGTCCTCTTCGTCCACCGTCCGGAATACTACGGCTTCTCGGTCGACGAGGAGAACAGATCGACCGAAGGTGTGGCCGAGGTCATCGTCGGCAAGCAGCGTAACGGTCCCACCGGCGATGTCCGCCTGGCCTTCATCAAGGAATTTGCACGCTTCGAGAATCTCGACGAATTCCACGCCGATGCGGATGAATATCTGCCGCCGGCGAGCGACGAGGATCCGTTCTGATGGAACTATCTCCCGACACGATCAACGTTCTCGATTTTCTGGAATCGTTCAGCGAGGCAGGGCTGCGCAAACGGAACGATCTCGGAACGCTCTTCGAACTGACCGCACAGCGGGACGCACACCGGGAGATGAATGACCTCCTCTTCCACGGCACGCATCTCTTCAAGCTCTACACGACACTGCGGCGGGCCGATGCGGGATCCGAAGGTTTCAAAACGCTTGAGAGGGAATTCAGCGAGGCGACCGACCGTCTGCGTGAACTGATTGCACGGGCGATGGTGGAGGCCGGAGAGTCGCAGGTGGAACGCTTCGAGGTCACCTACTACGCGATGACGCAGGGAAGCCTGCGCAACCTGATCGATCTGGCCCACGACCTCGGCGTGGCCAAGCGCGTACAGAACGACGCGAAGTTCAATGCAAAATAAATTCACGGCGGTCGCACAAGGGAAGATTCATGTCCCATGTTCTGCGAGAATCCGGTCCCTCCTTCAGGTTTCCTTTACGTTTGAATTGTTCGCACCATGATTCTTGACCTCACAGGAGTTCGCGCCCTTGTCACCGGCGGCACCCGGGGAATCGGCAGGGCTATCACACAGATGCTGGCCGCCGGCGGCGCACGCGTCGCAATCAACTACAAAAGTCGGTCGGGTCCGGCCGATGAGCTGAGCCGTCTGCTGGGAGAACGCCACTTCGAGCACATGCTTCTGCGGGCCGACGTCACGCAGGAGCGGGCCGTCGGGACGATGGTCAGGCGGATTGCCGAGTCGTGGGGAGGACTCGATCTTCTTGTCGTCAATCACGGCATCTGGGAGCGGGGAGCCATCGGAGAGATGGGACTTGCCGACTGGCGGGACACGATCAACACCAACCTGACAGCCTCCTTTATCGTCACGAACGAATGCCTTCGCCTGATGCTTGAAGAAGCGCCGACGGCACCGAAACGGATCATCTTCATTTCCTCTTCCGCCGGACTGCGGGGCGAATCCGAACACTCCCATTACGCCGCAAGCAAAGGGGGAATGATCGCCCTGATGAAGTCCCTCGCCGTGGAACTGGCTCCCCGGGGAATCACCGTCAACGCCGTGGCGCCGGGATGGATCGGGACGGAGATGACGACGGAGTATCTGGAGAGCGAAGGTATACGGGAGAAGATCACAAACCGGATTCCCCTCGGAAGAATCGGCGAGCCGGAAGACGTCGCCGCCGCAGTTCTCTTCCTGGCGTCGCGACAGGCGGGATTTATCACCGGCCACGTGCTGCGGATCAACGGAGGAGAAACGCTGTAGAGAAGGCAAAAAGGGAAGGCGGGAGCAGGTCAGGGGCGAGACATTGCAGCGAAGGAAAATTGCTGAGAACTGCAGTCCTGACCCTTTTTGAATTTTGCATTTTTCCTTTTGCATTTTGAACGAATTCCCCCTGATAATCCATCCTTCACTCATTCGTTATCTTTCGGGTCTTGATGGAACAACAGGAGCCAATTCATTTATAAGGAGAAACATCATGGCATTGCACATCACTGACGCAAACTTCGAGCAGGAAGTTCTTCAGTCCGACAAACCGGTTCTTATCGATTTCTGGGCCGCATGGTGCGGACCCTGTCTGGCGATTGCGCCGATGATCGAGGAGCTGGCAAACGATATGGAAGGGACCGCAAAAGTCGGCAAGGTGGATATCGACAACAACCCGGGCATCGCCGCGAAGTACGGCATCCGGGCGATTCCGACGCTGATGATCTTCGACAACGGCGAAGTGGTCGAGCAGGTGGTCGGCGGAAATGTGCGAAAGGGGGATCTGGCCGAGAAGCTGCGCAGCATTGCCGGATCGACCGCCTGACGTTGCAACGACATTCACAACACTTTCACACAAGGGAACCCCCGGCTCCGGATGAGCCGGGGGTTTCTTTCATCCGCCGCGGCGGATGATTTTGTGGTAACGTCAGACAAGACACGAGGCGGGACTGTTGCACGCCCCAATGGATCCGCCCAACACAAAGAAGAACAAAGATTTCCTTTCCCTCTTCACTCCTCTTCATCTCCGATAGTGCATCTTGCCGTTTTGATTCCATCGATCCGACGAACATCTACTATGCTTGAGCAACGCATGACATCCGTCCGGTTCAGCCGGAACGATTACGATACTTTTTCGCTGCAGGAAATCTACCGCCGCCTTCTCCTCCCCCGCATGATCGAGGAGAAGATGCTGTTGCTGTTGCGGCAGGGCAGAATCAGTAAATGGTTCTCCGGGATCGGACAGGAAGGGATCGCCGTCGGAGGGACGCTGGCGTTGAAACCGACCGACTGGATTCTGCCGCTTCACCGCAATCTCGGGGTCTTTACCACCCGCGATTTCCCGCTCGGAAAACTTTTCGCGCAGTGGCAGGGAAAAGCCGACGGCTACACGAAGGGACGGGATCGTTCTTTCCACTTCGGCGCCCCGGACCACCGGGTGATCGGCATGATCTCCCATCTCGGCTCGATGCTCGGCGTCGCCGACGGACTTGCCCTGGCCGGAAAGCTTCTCCCGGACGATTCGGTAGCTCTCGCCTTCATCGGCGACGGCGGGACGAGTCAGGGGGACTTCCACGAATCGGTTAACCTGGCCGCCTGCTGGGATCTGCCGGTCATCTTCCTGATCGAGAACAACGGCTACGCTCTCTCCACCCCGATCCGCGAACAGTTCCGCTGCGCCCGGCTTGCCGACCGGGCCGCCGGCTACGGCATCGAAGGGATCACGATCGACGGGAACAACGTGCTGGAGGTCTATGAGACGATCAGTCGTGCCGCCGCCGCCGCCCGCAGTGAGAAGCGGCCGATCATCGTCGAGGCGATGACGTTCCGGCGTCGGGGTCACGAGGAGGCATCGGGTGTCGCCTACGTTCCGAAGGAACTGATCGAGGAGTGGGAGCGCACGGATCCGGTAACGACCTTCGAGTCGTGGCTGCTGGCCGAAGAGGTCATCGATGCCGAGTGGATTGCAACGACTCGCGCCGCCCACAAGCGGGAGATCGAGAGGGGAGTCGAACATATGATGACCGCCCCCGATCCCGAACCCCGGACCGCCGCTGAACTCCATGATGTCTACGCCCCGTCACCCCCGGTCTGGAACGCCCTCCCCCCCGAACAGGGACCGGAACGCCGATTCGTCGATGCGATCTCCGAAGGTCTGCGGCAGGGGATGGAGCACAACCCTTCCCTGATCATTATGGGTCAGGACGTGGCCGGCTACGGAGGGGTCTTCAAGGTGACCGAAGGGTTTGCCGAAACGTTCGGCACCGAACGAGTACGGAATACTCCCCTCTGCGAAGCGGCCGTTATCGGAGCAGGGCTTGGCCTTGCGATTCGCGGCATACCGTCGGTTATCGAAATGCAGTTTGCCGACTTCGTCTCCGAAGGGTTCAACCAGATCATCAACAACCTGGCGAAAACCCACTACCGCTGGGGAACACAGGTGAACGTCACCATCCGGATGCCGACCGGAGGGGGGGTAGCCGCAGGCCCGTTCCACTCGCAAAGTGATGAAGCCTGGTTCACACATGTCCCCGGTCTGAACGTTCTCTTCCCCTCAACGCCGTACGACGCAAAGGGACTGATCGCCGCCGCCCTCCGGGAACCGAATCCGGTCATGTTCTTCGAACACAAATATCTCTACCGGAGCGCGCGCGGTCCGGTGCCGGAGGAATACTACACGCTCCCCATCGGCTCGGCCCGCATTGCGCGAAGCGGAACCGGCGGAACGATCATCACGTGGGGGATGGGCGTCGGCTGGGGAATTGAAGCGGCCGGACGTTTTCCCGAGTATGATCTGGAAGTGGTCGATCTGCGAAGCCTTCTCCCCTGGGACCGGGAGACGGTCTTTGCATCGGTCAGGAAGACGGGACGTGCCTTGATTCTGCATGAGGCGACACTGACCGGAGGATTCGGCGGAGAGATCGCTGCGGTGATCGGGGAGGAACTTTTCGGCGAACTGGATGCTCCGGTGATGCGATGCGCCTCGCTGGACACGCCCGTTCCGTTCAACAAAGGACTGGAAGAACAGTTCATGGCAAAGAGTCGGTTAGGAGAATCGGTACGGCGCTTGATGGAGTATTGAGGAGGGCAGGATAACTGTTGGAGAGAAGCTTCAATGATCCGTTCGGTCCCGCGGATTCGTCCCGTTCTTCACCTCATCTCCGTCGCTCACTCCGTCGTCGTCCGAGTCGCTCTTGTTCGGATCGGTGCCGTGCGTCAGGACTTCGGCCCGGTCGGTCAGACCGTCCGCGTCGGTATCGACCTTCAGGGGACTGGTGTGATATCGCTCGATTTCATCCCGATCCGAAAGTAAATCTCCGTCAGTATCAACTTTCAGCGGATCGGTATGGTGACGGTTCACTTCGTCGAGGTCGCCCAATCCGTCTCCGTCGCTGTCGGCCTTCAGCACATCCGTACCGTACCGGGTGATCTCCTCGCCGTCGCTCAGACCGTCTCCGTCGCTGTCGGCCTTCAGCGGATCGGTGCCGTACATGTCCGCCTCGTCTTCATCGTTCAACCCGTCTCCGTCGCTGTCGGCCTTCAGCGGATCGGTCAGCCGACTGTTGATCTCCACCCCGTCGTCCAGTCCGTCTCCGTCGCTGTCGGATGAATACGGATCGGTGCCGATCGACTTCTCGAAACTGTCCGTCAGCAAATCTCCATCACTGTCGATCTCCCTGCCGAACGTGTAGACCACGCCGGAGCCGATGCTCCAGAAGTAGTCGTTCCCTCCGTCGATGTTCGGATTCAGCGCATCGGACAGACCGATGTAGTTTGCCGCCTGAAATTCGACGGTGATATTTTTTGATAGTCTCAGTCTGGCACCGAAACCGGCCGGGATCGCAAAGTACGCCCCGGCAAGGTCCTCGCGCGGAGCGGTCGGCGACGGGAAGGTGGTTTTCCCGTCGGTCGTGTCGGCATTGTAGATAACCACACCCGCGCCGAGAAGCAGATAGGGACTGAGGAGATTCTCTTTCCACGGAATGAAGTTGAGCCGGAAGTCGATCGGAACGGCTGTGCCGTCCACGTTAAGGAGATTGAGATTCTCCTGTCTGTCCACGTAGTGAAGGAAGCCGCCGCCGAACTCCGCGTGCCACTGCGGCTTCCACGCATAGCGAACGAAACCCCGAATTCCCCAGGAGGGATTGACCTCGCTCCCTTCGGTAACCGCGATCGTCGTCCCTCCCAGAATCCCCGTCCCCCAGCGATACTCCTGAGCCGTAGCGGAAGCCGACACCCCACCGAGCAGCAGGAAGGTATGGACAAGAAGGGATCGCAATCGTGCCATAATCTTCGGACTACAGAAGCTGAAGCAGATCTCGTCGTTCGATCAGGATCAGGCCGATCCAGAGAACCGCACCGAACGAGGTCGGAATGGTCAGGTTGTCGTCAATCGAACTCCCCCCTTCGCTCAACGCCTCCACCACCATACCGACCACCGAGGCGACCGCACCGACGACCATGAACTCCCAGGTCGCACCGGAAAGATACGCCACAATCGCGACCGCCACGAAGGCCGTCAGAAGGAATGCCATGGATCCTTCGACACTTTTCTTCAGGAACTTTCGCTTGCCGAACCTTCTGCCGTACAGTGCCGACGCGCTATCGCTGATAATAAGAACGGCAAAGGAGGTAATGGCAATAATTTTCGGAAAGATCGCAACGCAAAGACATGCCGAGACAAGGACGTAGGTGGCTCCGTTCACCTGAGGATGGACTCCGGTTTCGTGGGGACGGAGGAGCAGACCGAAGATCCGGCGGAACCGGATTTCAAAACCGGGAAAGAAACGGCGGAGAACTTCGATCGCAACGGCGACAACGGTCATCACGATAAGGATCATGAGGGCCGTCTGTCGCGAAATGAACCAGTAGATGACCGGGACACCAAGAGAGCTGAGATGGATCAGCTTGCGCCGGACCTCGTTCAGCATCGAAATCTGCCCCGGTTTTTCCCGGGGCTGCTCATCGATTCCCGTTCGTTCCTTGATTGCAGCCATTCATGCCGTTGATGAAAGAAGACATCCGCTCCCGACTTCCCGTCAAGAGCGGGCGCAAGGTACGGAATTACGAAATCATAACAGAGTCGGGGGTCAAGACAAGAGTTGAGGGCCGCGAAGCCTCTTTCGACTCCCGACCCTCGACTCTTGACTCTCGACCTTCCGAAAACATCAAGGGCCGCGAAGCCGCCTTGCAACTCCCGACCCCCGACTTTTCTCTTGACTCTTGACCCTCACAACTCCTGACTCCCCACCCTCGACATCCCGAAAGCATCGAGGGCCGCGAAGCCGCCTTGCGACTCCCGGCCCTCAATTCTTCTCTTGACTCCCGACTTTTCTCTTCCTATCCCTCTTTCTCATTCGAAACCGTCGGCGATCCGCTCTCGCCGATCATTCCCTCCTCGGAAGCCAGGCGCGCTTGCAGCATTCGTTTCACCTCCACCGGCGGCAGCTCTTCCCCCTTGACAATCATCTCGATCTCATCGGCGTCGAGCGTCTCCCGTTCCATCAGCAGGACCGACATGGTATGCAGAAGCTTTTCGTGCTCCTTGAGCACCGACTTGGCCAGACTCATCCCTTCGTCGACGATCGTCCGCACTTCCTTGTCGATCATCTCGGCAGTCGCCTCGCTGATGTCCTTGTGGACGGCGAAATCGCGCCCGAGGAAGACCTCTCCGTCGCCGGAGGAATAGTTGATCGGGCCAAGTTTTTCGGACATGCCGAGTTCGCAGACCATCTGTCGGGCCATCTGCGTCACCATCTTGATGTCTCCCTGAGCGCCGCTGGTCAGATTACCGAAGACAAGCAGTTCGGCTGCCCGTCCGCCGAGGGCCATGGCAATCTTCGCCTCGAACCATTCTCTGGAACGCGAATGCTTGTCGTCTTCCGGCAGGAAGTGAGTGACGCCGAGCGCACGACCGCGCGGAATAATCGTCACCTTGTGAAGGGGATCGCCGTGCGGAACGAACTTGCCGACGATGACGTGACCGCACTCATGGTAGGAGGTCATCTTCTTCTCCTCCTCGGTCATCACCATCGTCCGCCGTTCAAGTCCTAACATCAGCTTGTCCTTGGCCATCTCGAAATCATACATCGTCACCCGGTCGCCGTTGCGGCGTGCGGCAAAGATGGCCGCCTCGTTACAGAGGTTAGCCAGATCAGCTCCGCTGAATCCGGGGGTCGCCTTTGCGATCGCCTCCAGATCGACATTCTCGGCCAGAGGGAGCTTCCGGGTATGGACCTTGAGAATCCCCTCACGTCCGCGACGATCCGGAAGGTCGACGACGACCTGGCGATCGAAGCGTCCCGGACGAAGGAGAGCCGGATCAAGAACATCGGGTCGGTTGGTGGCGGCAATGATAATCACGCCGGTATTCGGCTCGAACCCGTCCATCTCCACCAGCAAGGCATTCAGCGTCTGTTCCCGCTCGTCATGGCCCCCTCCGAGACCGGCTCCCCGCTGGCGGCCGACGGCGTCAATTTCATCGATAAAAACAATGGCGGGGGCCACTTTCTTGGCCTGTTCAAACAGATCACGCACACGACTTGCGCCGACACCGACGAACATTTCCACAAAGTCCGCACCGGAGATCGACAGGAACTGCACACCGGCCTCACCGGCAACCGCCTTGGCCAGCAACGTCTTTCCGGTTCCGGGTCTGCCGAGCAACAGCACACCTCGGGGAATCTTCGCCCCGAGCCGCTGGAACCGTCCCGGATCGCGAAGGAACTCCACGATCTCCTGCAGCTCTTCCTTGGCCTCCTCGGCACCGGCAACGTCGGCAAACGTCACGCGGGGGGAAGTTTCGCTCAGCATTTTCGCGCGCGATTTACCGAAGCTGAAGATGCCGCGGGTTCCGGCCCCCTGCATCCGGCGGAAGAAGAAGATCATCACGGCGATCAGAATCAACCAGGGGAAGAAGGTCAGCAGAAAGCCCCACATGAACCCGTCCCCCTCATCAATCACGATCTCTCCGGAAATCTTCTGATCCCACGCCCCCA
>CAMLOB010000054.1 GCA_946481475.1 uncultured Chlorobiota bacterium
CAGTAGTAATCATAGCCGCCGGGACTGTAGTGTTCCAGAAGCTCTCTTGTCCTGATCAACCGTATCGGCGTTCCATCGTGCCCCAGATTCCGGCGCTTCGAGATGCGCAGTTTTGATGAGGGGGAGATACCGGTCCGCACAACGTCAAGATATCCTGAGTCGGGTGGAGGGAAGAAGTGCTGCACGGTCAGGTCCGGACTCTCGTAGTAGAGTCCGCTGTCGCCGGCATTCTGCGGCTTTGTGTAGGACTCCAGCAGATACCGCGTCATGCCGGGATACCAGAGCGCGCTGAGGGCCACCGGACCGGCAAAGGCGTCGTATCCGAGAACGGGGAGGAAGGTGGAGCGGGGGGAGGAGGAGAAGAAGTTCCACCGGTTGAACCAGTTCCCGTTCAGGTCGGGCATCCAGGCGATCCCGGCTTTCAGTCCGTGATGATAGAACCCGTGCTTTGCATGGATGCCGATGCCGGCTTCGATTCCCGGCGTGTATCCTCCCTCGTCCAGCCAGGGGAATTGCGAAAGGTGAAATTGATAGGTGAGGTAGTATTCATCGCTCAGGTAGTCATAGCGTGTATAGGAGAGTGTGGAAGGCCAGAAGAAGCCGTTGAAGCTGATCCCGAAGGCATTATCGAGATCGCCGTACCAGAGTCCGAGTTGCGGTGCCCACGCAACCCGGTCGGCCCGGGGCGAGATCGAGATGCCGGCCACACCGGTATACTCCCACTCTTCGGAGAAGAAGCGTGGAGCCGGAGGAATCACGTGAGCGTTCTGGACGCAGCCGCAGAGAAGGGAGAGGAAGAGGAGAATCGGGATGAGCTTCATCAGTGATTGTGCAGATTGCTTGTCGGTCTTTCCGATTTTGTAGAGAGGGGACGGCCATATATTCCCCTGATCTTTATCGGGCATAGATGGCCGTTTGCAGAATATGATCCCGGAAAGTAGGGCTTGATGAATTTTCCCGACCCAGGTCTATCTTCCTGCGGAACGAAGTATCCCGTCCGTTTCCCTCCATCTCCACGAACCGCCGTAACTTACTCACTTCAAATGCAGTGAACAACCGACAAAAAAGGACCGGACAATGAACGGATATATGCGCATCGTTTTCCCATTTCTTCTTCTGGCAACGCTTTCCCTTTCCGCCCTTGCACAGTCTCCCCCGAATGTCCTGATCGTCATCGCCCACCCGGACGACGAGTCGGGGATGGCCGCGACGGTCTGGAAAATCACGCACGCTCTGCAGGGGAACGTGGACCTGGCGCTGGTGACGAACGCCGAGGGGGGATACAAGTACTCGTCGCTCGGGAACATCATCTACGGACACGAGTTGACCGACGAGGATACCGGGCGGGCGTACCTTCCGGCGATCCGGAAGAAAGAGCTGATGGCCGGGGGGGAAATCATCGGCATCCGCAACTACTTCTTCCTCGATCAGCAGGATCACATGTACACGCTGAATGTCGATTCCACCTTCGGCTACGTCTGGGACACCGCACTTGTGGGGAAGCGGCTGACGGAGATCATGGAACAGGGAGCATACGACTACGTCTTCTGCCTTTTGCCGACGCCGGGAACGCACGGTCACCACAAGGGGGCGACGATCATGGCGCTGGAGGCGGCCGGAAGGATCCCGAAGGCGAATCGTCCGGTTGTGCTCGGCGTGTCGGTCTCGGAGAAGGGGGATTCGGTCGAGCCGTTCAAGGGGCTGTCCGGCTATCCGACAACGACGATCTCCACCGGACTGCCGAGCTTCCACTTCGACAGGACGGCGAGCTTCGGCTTCCGGAATCAGTTGAACTACAAGATCATCGTCAACTGGCTGATCGCCGAACACAAGTCGCAGGGGACGATGCAGCTTGCGATGAACCGGGGAGACCTCGAGGAGTTCTGGTGGTTCGATATGAACGACCGGGCCGGATTCGACGAGACGACCGGGCTGTTCAGGAGGCTGGCCGAACCGTTTTTTGAGGAGCTGGAGTACTGAGGTTCAGACCTTGCAGAGAAGGGTGGGGAATTCCCTGCGTCGCGTTATCTTCACGCAATCTTTTTTATGTCTCCATCACAAAACCGACTCACAGATGAAGAAAAAAAGCCGTCAGTTTCTTGAGACCTATCTCAACAATTCATCCCCCACAGGATTCGAATCCTCCGGCCAGAAGCTCTGGCTGGACTACATCCGCCCCTGGATCGACGACTACATCAGCGACGCCTACGGCACGGTGGTCGGTGTGGTCAACCCGAAGGCGCAATACAAAGTGGTGATCGAGGCCCACGCCGACGAGATTTCCTGGTTCGTCAGCTACATCAACGAGAAGGGGTATATCTCGGTGACGCAGAACGGCGGCTCCGATCCGCAGATCGCGCCGGCGAAGCGGGTGAACATCTACACCGACAAGGGAATCGTTCCCGGCGTCTTCGGCTGGCCGGCGATTCACGTCCGGGACAAGAGCAACAACGGAGCGCCGGAGGTGAAGAAGCTCTTCATCGACGTCGGCGCCGACTCCAAAGAGGAAGTGGAAAAGATGGGGATCCTCCCCGGCTGCGTCGTCACGTTCCAGGACGAGATGACCACGCTGAACAACGACAAGTGGCTGGTCGGCAGGGCGATCGACAACCGGATCGGCGGCTACATGATCGCCGAGACGCTCCGGATGATCGCCGAGTCGGGAAAGAAACTTCCGTTCGGTCTCTATGTGGTCAACTCGGTGCAGGAAGAGGTCGGCCTGAGGGGTGCGCAGATGATCTCCCGCCGGATCAGACCGGACGTGGCGATCGTCACCGACGTGACGCACGACACGCAATCTCCCCCCTATCAGAGTCTGAAAGCGGCCGAGGGGGATATCGCCTGCGGAAAGGGACCGGTGCTCACCTGGGGACCTGCCGTGCAGAACAATCTGCTGAAGATGGTTGTGGAGCGGGCCGAGGAGAAGCAGATCCCGTATCAGCGGGCGGCCGCCTCACGCTCCACCGGGACCGACACGGACGCCTTCGCCTACAGCGACGTCGGCGTCCCTTCGGCCCTGATCTCGCTGGCGCTGAAGTACATGCACACGACCGTCGAGATGGTCTCGATGGATGATGTGGAGAACGTCATCAAGCTGATGTACGAGTTCGTGATGGGACTGAAGAAGGGGCATGATTTCCGGTACATCACCTGATCGGACCGGGAGCGGAATAACGGATGACGGAAATCCCGTATCCGCCGCAACGGGAAGAAATCAGGGGGTGGGAAGACGAGTCGTTCTTCCCGCCCCTTCTCTTTTCATCCCCTTGATTCCTCCTTTCTTATATTGCCTCCCGAACTTCAACAACCACCAAATTTCCGCCGTGTCCGGTGCATCGATCTTCTTCCATAGGAAAGCTTGCAAAGGAAGTCTCCGAGGAGAAGACCGGAGACGAAGTGGTCGGGGATGGAGATTCCGGGGAGCCCGATCCGGACGAACTTCCGGTCCTTTTTCCGCGGCGGGTGATCGCGCCGGACCGCAGGCTTCTGGCCGACGACATCCTTCCTCCCGGCGTCCTGCTGGAGTTCGTCCCGGCCGACATTCTGAACGCCTTCATCAACTATGTCGATCTTCGGGGGGTGATCACCGAGCGTGATCCGGAGGAGGACGAGCGGTACATCAATCAATCCAACAGATTCTACACGCACTTCCACGAGTTCGGGACGGCGATTCACGTGGTCGCCTCGTCGGAAGAGTACTGGTGGTATTTCTGGTACGATATGGATGCCAGCGACTGCGCGATCGGTCGGGTGGAGCAGAAGGCGTTCTCTCTGCCGGAAGTTGTCCGATGGGTCTACGGACGGAGGGTGAGCGGACGGTATCCGGTGGTGGAGATCGACGTCCGATTGCTGGAGGGATGGCGGTCGTTCCAGTAAATGTAATGGCTTATGGGGTTCCTTTCGCCGCGATCACCATCTCCGCAAACTCACGGAATGCCCCGTGTCCTCCCGGCTTCGAACAGACGTAGGCGGCCACTTCGATAATCTGCGGGAGTCCGTCGGCCGGGGTGGCCGGAAGGGCGACCCGGCGCATCACCTCCAGATCGTTCACGTCGTCGCCGATGTAGGCGATCTCCTCCGGAGCGTAGCCGTAATTCCGCATCACGTCATCCAGCTTTCCGGACTTGTCCTTGCAGCCGAGTTCCACCAGATTGATCTTCAGCTTCTCGGCCCGCCGGACAACCGAGGGAGAATTCTCGCCGGTGATGATGCCGACCTCTACGCCCACCTCCCGAAGCCGCTCCACCGCCATCCCGTCCCGGATGTTGAAGCGTTTCATCACTTCCCCTTCCGGACCGTAGTAGACGCCTCCGTCGGTCAGGACGCCGTCGACGTCGGTCAGGATCAGCCGGATACGGGAGGCAAGAGTTGTCAGTTGGTCGTTCATGTGTGATGGAAAAACTTCGACGGACGGTTTGCCGATCTGCGTCGATCCGCTCAATCCGTCCGATCTGCGGTCTATTTGTTGCCGGACAAAGATAGAGCATCGAATCGATTGGGCCGATTCACGATATGAAAACGAAGGGGCCGGACGACCCGCCCGATCATCCGGCCCCTGTCGTGTGCTCCTCAACGTTTTGCCCGCAACCTATCCCAACTGTCCTCCGACGGAATACTCCCAGACCGTCTCCTCGACCTTCTGACATTCCGAACAGCAGGGGATCCCCATACATTCGCACGGACATCCCTCGGCGGTCTGCACGCACTGGGCCGTGCAGGAGATGGTGGTCACCTTCTTCTTGTAGCACCTGGCTCCGCCGCCGATCTTCGGACCGAAGATGCCGCCGAACAGCTTGATCGCGCTCTGGGTCGTTGTCCCTTCCCCTTCCTTTATCGCCCGGACAACCGCCGGACTTGCCAGCGGGTTGAAGGAGAGGGCGGCGAAGGAGATCGGATCGGTTCCGACGGTCGTCCCCTGCGCCCCGCCGCCGACGGTGCCGTAGAGGCGGACGCCGTTGTAGGCCATGATCCATGTCGCCCCCTTGGTCCACTGGGCGACGTTCCCGTTGTTCAGCAGTTCGACTTTGGTGTAGTTCAGAGAGATCTGCTCGGCTTCGGTACTTCCGAGAACCGTGACGTTGACCTGATTGCGGCTGACCAGACTGTAGATCACCGTCCGCTCCTTGCCGTCGATCTCGACCCTGAACATCAGGTCCTGAATTTCAAAGTTCCCCATCTTGCCACTGGCCGACAGAGTTTTTGTCCTGAACAGGACATCTCTGACGTTCCCCTTTCGCTGCATTCCACCCCCATCGGTGAACTGTTCCTCGTGATTGACCACAACGCTCGTCCACTCCTCGGCGACGGCGGATGTCGTCAAAAACAACAGGGCCGCAACGGCGGCCAGTGCGGTCTGCATCATGACTCCTTTCATGCAATTCTCCTCCTGTGTGCAAATTCCCTTGTTTGTGATGTTTACGTTTCCCGAACGGGAATTGATCTATTTTGTACGCCACAAACCTGTCCGAACCGGATCACCGAACGATTGGTGGAACGCATGGAAAGAAATGACGGAAGCGAGCATCCCCTGGTCCTCTTCGACGGAGTCTGCAATTTCTGTGAGGGGAGCGTCCGGTTTATCATCGACCGCGATCCGAAGGGACTGTTCCGGTTCGCCTCGTTGCAGAGCGAGGCGGCCGAAGAAGTTCTGCGGAGATACGGGCGTGATCCGGAACAGATGAGCTCGGTCATCCTTGTGGCCGACGGCCACGTGCATACCAGAAGCGGAGCGGCTCTTCGCATCGCCCGGCGTCTCCGTTTTCCCTGGCCCCTGCTCTACGGCTTTATCATTCTTCCGCCGCCGCTCCGCAATCTGGTCTACGACTATATCGCCCGCAATCGCTACAAGTGGTTCGGAAAGAAAGAAGAATGTATGGTCCCGACGCCGGAGATACGGGAGAGATTCCTGGGGTAGCGTTCGGTCGGCATCGCCGCAGCGCAAGAAGAAAGGGGCTATGATCAATCCGAACGTCATCCGATACTTCCGCGAGTGCTATCTGGCCGATCACCGGCGTTCGGTCCTGCTGGATATTCATCACAACAGTATCGATCAACGGATTACAATCGAGGGGAAGGAAGATCTGCTGAACGGATTTCTCTTCAGCATCTCCCTGGATCCCGGTCAGGCGGAAAAGATGCTGAAGGGGGCCTACCTGCACCGTGCGGAGAAAGAACTTCTCTACTGTTCCATCCTGATCGTCGGAAAACTGAAGGAGGAAGAGGGAGAGATCCGGACGCTCTGCGCTCCTCTTTTTATCCACACCGCGACGATTGAAGAGAATGGGGAAGACCGGATGCTCCGGATCGATCCGGAGAGCAGACAGATCAACTACGGGTTGCTTGATCTGATCGGGACCGGAGACCGGGAAGGACATATCGGCGCGAACCTGGCTGCGGAGATCGGAACCGGAGCCCTGACGTTTGCGGAACTTGGTCAGGTTATCCGGTTTCTGAAGGACTGGGCGCCGGGGGTCGACTGCAGTGATCTCTACCTCTATCCGGAACTGCTGCCGGAACGGGAGTTGCGAACGATGCTGAATCGGGCCGATCCCTCCCTTCCCCTTCGCGCCGTTCCCTTCTCGACGCTTCTTCTCCTTCCCAAGTCCACAGGAACGCGGGGCGTGCTGAACGAGTTGGACAGGATAGCCGCCGCCGACAGGTTTTCGGAACCCTTGCAACAACTTCTCTTCCCGGAGCAAGCGGATCGGCAGAGAGAGGGGAGAGCCGGAAGAACACCGGGCAGAACCCCGGCCATCCTGAGCAATGCGCAACGGCGCGGACTTGAGTCCGCCGGGACCGAAGCACTCTCGATGATTGTCGGACCCCCCGGCACGGGAAAATCCTTTACGATCGCCTGCATCGCGATGGAGCATCTGGATCGGGGCGAATCGGTCCTGATCGCCTCGAAAATGAACCATGCGGTCGACGTGGTCGGAACGATCATCGAGGAGCGGCTGGGAATTCCCGGCATGGTCGTCCGCGCCGGACGGAGCCGGTATCTGCGCGATCTGAAAGCTCATCTGGAAGGATTGCTGAGCGGGATGCTGGCCGATGATCCGGGGGAAGGGACGGCATCCGGTGCAAGAGCAAAGAGGGTGCGGCGACTGCAGAAGGAGGTCGAAAGAATGGAGGGGCGGTTTGTGAAGGGGAGAAAGAGATGGATTCGTTACGGACGTCTGATGACCGATGGTTCCGGAGGAGTTTTCGGGAAGATCGGGATATGGTGGGGAGGATGGAGGGCACGACGGAGTCATTCGCTGCGGTCGATGCCTGACGATCTGGAGCGTCTCTCCGCCGATCTGATCGATGAGGTGATCGCTCTGCTGACGCAACGACGACGAGAGATGACGGCGAAGACGCTGAAAAAGAATCGCGCACAGCTTCAGGGCTTCCTCAGTGGACTGCGTGCGCGGCGCGGCGGCAGACGGGAGGAAATTTTCGACCGGCTCGACTTCCGGACCCTCTTCAGGGTCTTTCCCCTCTGGCTGACGAATCTTGCCGATATCCATCGGACTCTCCCTCTGCAGCCGGAACTGTTCGACCTGGCGATTATCGACGAGGCGACCCAGTGCGATATCGCCGCCTGCCTGCCTGTCCTGCAACGGGCCAGGCGGGTGGTGGTGACCGGAGACCCGAAGCAGTTGCGCCATCTCTCCTTCCTTCCGGTCGCACAGCAGCGGACATTGCAGGAGCAGTACGATCTGAAGGAGGAAGAGCTGTTCGATTACCGCTCTCTCAGCATTCTGGACATCGTCGACCACCGGCTCGGGAGTCAGGAGGGTGTGTGCTTTCTCGACGAACACTTCCGGAGTCTTCCGGAGATTATCCGTTTCAGCAATCGGGAGTTCTACCACAACCGGCTCCGGATCATGAAGGAGTTCCCTCGTCCGGAAGATCACGCTCCGCTGAAGCTGATTTCGTGTGACGGTCGGCAGCGACCGGACGGGGCCAACGAGATCGAGGGGGAGAGGTTGTTCGGCGATCTGCTCCGGCTTGTGGAGCGTGAGGGGGGACTGCCGGAAGATCGGGTCAGTTCGATCGGCATCCTCTCCCCGTTCAGAGTGCAGGCCGATTATCTGGCGAAACGTCTTGAGAGCGAGATCGGCTATAAAACGATTGAACGCCACGACATCATGGTCGGCACATCCTATACGTTTCAGGGGGAGGAGCGAGATGTCCTCTTCATCTCCCTTGCCGTCGACGCATCGGCCCACCACGCACGGTTGCGCTATCTGAACCGGGAGGATGCGTTCAATGTCTCGATCACCCGGGGGGCGAAAGAACAACGGGTCTACGCCTCGGTTCACCCTCACGATCTGTCCGAGGGGACGTTGCTGCGTCGGTATCTGGATCACTTCAACGAAGGGGAGCCGGATGAACGGGCATTCTCTTCGAAAGGAAAGAGCGAACATTCCGGTTTCCTTCGGGACGTTGCCGCTGCTCTGGAGGAGCGGGGGTATCGCATCTATCCCCACTGGCATGTGGCCGGGCTGGTGCTGGACCTGATGGTGCAACGGGATGATCGCTGTTGTGGAGTCGACCTGATGGACCGCTGGAGCGAGGGGCTGCCGCTGGAACGATATCGGATGTTCCTCCGGGCCGGTCTCCGGGTGATTCCTCTCCCCCATGCCGACTGGCTGACGAATCGGGAAGCCTCGATCGCATCGATAGAGGCCGCAGTACTATCTTCGGAAAAAAGATCATGAACCGGATACGCCGCATTCACATGGTTGCCCGTGGAACACTGGCCTTTGCCTGGATCTGGCACGGTCTGGTGCCGAAGCTGATCCGGCGGCATCCGGATGAGATCACGCCCCTGATCGGCATGGGAACCGATGAGGAGACGGCCTGGTTCATTGTGACGATCAGCGGTATTGCGGAGATCGTCTTCGGTCTTCTCCTCTTCTTCCTGAGGCGTGCCCGCCGGCCGTTGTGGCTGACGATGATCGCCATGTCCGGACTCCTTCTGGGGGTTCTTGCAACCGCTCCGGAACTGATCGGCGGAGCCTTCAATCCGGTGACGCTGAACGTGCTGATGATTGCGATCGCCGCTATCGCCCTGCTTTCAATCGATGATGACCGGAAGGACGAGGGAGAAATCCCTCTCCGGGATTCGGAATAATAACAACGTTTGAAATTCAAGTCCGAGAACAACCATGACTCTGCTGATACTCTCTCTGCTGCTGTTGCTTGCCGTGCCGACCTGCGGGTGTGGCGACGGTGAAGGGGACGAACTGCGCGACCAGGCCGACACGACGATTTCGGAGGTAGTCGATTCCGCACCGGTCACCACAACCGATGATATCGCAACGGAAGAAAAGGATTCGGCTGCAGTCCGGACCGACTCGGTCTCTGCCGATACGAAGGGATCCGACAAGTCGGATGCGGAGGAAGAAGGGTCGACCGATCGGGATGAGGCCTGCGGCGAGATCACCGACGCCCGGGTCAGGTCCGGAGCGGTGATCTTTTCCGGCAAGGGGAACTGCTCGATGTGCCACAAAGGGGACGGTACCGGAACGCCTCTCGGACCCGACCTGACCGATGACGTCTGGATCAACATCTCGGGAGATTATTCCTCGATCATCGAAAACATCCGGACCGGTGTCCCGATGCCGGAACAGTACCCGACGCCGATGCCGGCAATGGGAGGGGCGAAGCTGACGGACGAAGAGGTTTGTGCGGTGGCGGCATATGTGTGGTCGTTGAGTCGGTGAGAGTTCGTAGAGTTTATAGAGTTCATAGAGAGGAGAGTGAAGGGTCGTAGGGGGCAAAAACCTTCGCCCCACTCTTTGCCCGATCCTTTCCCCCAACCATTATCCCATCATCCTCCCATCCGCAGAAAAATTCGATCCTGATATTCGCCCCTGCCGGATTGCACAACACGGTAACGGTAGCCGCCGGATTTATCCGGTGCCGATATGGCCGGAGCAAGTCGATGGAATTCCGGAAATCCCGAAGCGCATGAACGTTCCCTTCTCAGTTCAACCCTTCACCCGTCGCTCAACGCTCCACCCCGCCAGCCCGCACAACGCAAATCCGAAGACGTTGATCGCCCCGTGCGTCTCCGCCATGCCGGGAATATCGATCAGCGGTCTGCCGGTATACGCTCCCCAGGCGTAGAGAAAAGCAAGCGTCATCGTCACCGGCAGCGAGAGGGCGGAGATGGAGAGGAGAATCCGGGCGAGTCCGCTCTGCAATTTCCGGACGACCGCCGGCATCAATCCGGCCAGCAAACCGAGTCCGAGGGCCAGAAGGGCCGAGCAGAGAACTTCCAGCAGAGGCGAAATGCTGATTCCGACGGCGATGAGAACCGGGTTGAGCATCACCGACCAGAGGGCGAGTTCGTAGAGGCGACGTTTCCCTTTCTGCGATGGGAGAATGTATTCGCCGAGGAGACCGGCGATGATCGGCGCGGCGAATCCGGCGTAGTGGAAGTGGACTGCCGTCAGCAGGACGATCACCGGAGGGAAGTTCATCGGGACCATACCGGCACGGGAAATCATCAGCCAGATTCCCCCCACCACGATGTAGAGCATCCCGACATCGAGTCCGGTTTGCTGAAGAGAGAATTTCCTCCGTCCGATAAAACGCCTGACGGCAAGCAGCGCGATCAATCCGGTTCCCGCCAGCCACGGGAGCGTCAGCAGCGAGGCGATCATCCCTTCATCAAAGAGAAACGAAACTGCGGCGGCCACGGCTGCGGGGAGTTGCAGGAGCTTGATTGACCTGTGAAGAGATGATCGCTTCACATCATCACGAAACGTCAGGGAAAGTCCGAGCGGGACGATGACCAGAGGGGCGAAGAGAAGCAGAAGCGTGATCGTCCGGAGAAATCCCTCCGCCGGAAAGGGGAGGGAGCCGGTATGGACAAGCATGACAAGGATAATCCAGATCATCCCGCCGAAGAGCGCGCGGCGATCAGGAAAATCGGTTGTTCGGTCCGGATGATGTCGCATCGGTCCTCCCGAAGTTCATGGATGAGGGGGAAATCGTTACTCTTGTTTCTCCTGTTCCTGCTCTTCCACCTTCTCCCTGATCCCTTCCACCATTTTCCCGACAAACCGGAACAAGGCCCGTTCGGCATCATCGAACGTCTCGATGTGACGGAACAGAATCGCCAGTGCCCGTCCCTTCGTCTCCAGCTCCACATCTCCCGATTTGCCGACGGCATACATGATCGGCTGGAACCACCGATCGTAGTACTCCGTTCGCGTATCCGGAGGAAGATCCAGGCGCATCACCTCCGCATCGAAGCGGAGGGAGACGCCGCCGGTCGGCATGGCGGCCAGCCGGAGACGGAGGGCGGCCTGCAGGGCCAGCGTCTCCTCCGGTATATCGCCGAAACGGTCCCGCATCTCGCTGAAGATCCCCTCGATCTCCTCTCCGTTTTCGGCGGTGTACATCCGCTGATAGAAGTCGTAGCGTTCGGCGTCGTCGGCGATGTACTCGCGAGGGATCAGCGCGTCCCCCGGCAGTTCGATGCTGATCTCCTCGTTCCGGGGGAGCCGTACTTCTGCGTCCGGACTTTCCTCCGATGCGAAGAGATCGGCGAACTCTTCCCGCTTCAGCTCCCCGACCGCCTCGTCGACGATCTTCTGGTAGGTCTCGAATCCGATATCGTCGATGAATCCGCTCTGCTCGGCACCGAGAAGGTTTCCGGCTCCGCGAATCTCCAGATCGCGCATCGCCAGCTTCAGTCCGCTGCCGAGATCGCTCAGCTCCCGTATCGCCTGGATCCGCTTCATCGCATCCCGCGTGATCGCGTTCCCCGGCGGGACGATCATATAGCAGTAGGCCTGCGTTCCGGAACGTCCGACGCGGCCGCGCAACTGGTAGAGTTCGGCCAGACCGAACTTGTCGGCCCGGTTGATGATGATCGTGTTGACCGACGGGATATCGATTCCCGACTCGATGATCTTTGTGGCCACCAGCACATCGTATTCCCGCTCGATGAACTTCATCATCGTCGACTCCACTTCGCTCGGCGTCATCTGTCCGTGGGCGACGGTGACGCGGGCTTCGGGGACGATCTCGTGGAGTTTTGCGGCAAGTTCCTCGATGTCGCCGACCCGCCAGTGGACCACGAAGCATTGTCCTCCCCGCTTGATCTCCTCGCGGATCGCCTCCCCCACCGCCTCTTCATCCCAGCGGATCACCTCGGTGACGATCGGAAGCCGGTTGCGCGGTGGCGTCTCGATCACGCTCAGATCGCGTGCGCCGAGAAGCGAGAAGTTCAGCGTCCGCGGTATCGGCGTTGCGGTCAGCGTCAGCGT
>CAMLOB010000055.1 GCA_946481475.1 uncultured Chlorobiota bacterium
GACCGCAGGCAATGATCGCCACATCTCCTCCCTGACGGAAGACCTCGGCCTTGCCGAGCGTGAAGGGGGTGTCATCGCGCGTGAAGACCGGCGTTGCCGAGCGGCCGAAACGGATATAGGCCGGCCCCTCCATCTCGCCGATTGCAACCGTCGCCTTGCGGGCCTCCACATAGTCGCACGGGACGACAAGGGTCATGTGGGGAAGGGAGCGGAGGAAGGCCATATCCTCAAGCACCTGGTGGGTCGCTCCGTCCGGTCCGACTGAGATGCCCGAGTGTCCGCCGCCGATCTTGACGTTCGCCTCGTTGTAGCAGACCGAGATGCGAAGCTGGTCGGCGTTGCGCAGAGCGCAGAAGGCGCCATAGCTGGCGAAGAAGGGAACCTTCCCGCTCAGGGCCAGTCCGGCCGCAACGGTCGTGGCGTTCTGCTCGGCGATTCCGAGCGAGAAGAAACGATCGGGAAAGCGGTCCTTGAACATGGAGGTCATCACCGATCCGGTAATGTCCCCGCCGAGCACGATGATCCGCTCATCCTTCTCGCCGAGTTCCACCAGTCCCTCGCCGAAGCCGTGGCGGGTCGGTTTGCTGTCGTATTTCTCGAAATTCATGTCGGACTTGTATGCTGTGAGTAGTTTTAAGCGTTTTGTTGTGAGGTGTCGGTTTTCGGCTGTGAGCTATCAGCAATGAGCTATCAGCAATGAGCTATCAGCAATGAGCTATCAGCAATGAGCTATCAGCCTTCAGTGATTTTTGGTTGTGGGGTGTTGGTTATATGTTCAGTTCCGTCAGGGCCTGTTCGGCCTGTTCTTCGTTCGGCGGATTGCCGTGCCACTTGTAGTTATCTTCCATGAAGGAGACGCCGCGACCCATATACGTTTTCGCGATGATGCAGGTCGGTTTTCCCTTGACGCTCTTCGCTTCGTCGAACGCCGCCAGGAGTGCGGCCGGATCGTGACCGTCCACCTCGATCGTATGGAAGTTGAAACTCTCGAACTTCTCTTTCAGCGGATAGACGTTCATCACCTCGCCGATTCGTCCGTCGATCTGGCAATCGTTGTTGTCGACGATCATGCAGAAGTTGTCCAGCTTGAAATGGCTTGCGGCCATCACCGCCTCCCAGATCGACCCTTCCTGCAACTCACCGTCGCCGGTCAGCGAGTAGACCCGTGCGTCGTTGCGGTCCACAAGTTTGTCGGCCATCGCCATCCCGACGGCGATCGACAGTCCCTGTCCCAGCGACCCGCTGCTGGTCTCGATTCCCGGCAGGTGCATATCCCGTCCCGGATGTCCCTGCAACCGGCTGCCGAACTGCCGGAGCGTCAGGAGTTCGGAGCGGGGGAAGAACCCGGCGTTGGCCAGTGTGGCGTAGAGGACCGGGCACATGTGGCCGGCCGAGAGGACGAACCGGTCGCGCCCTTCCTTCCAGGGATCGTTCGGATCGTAATTCATCACCCCTCCGAAATAGAGGACGGCGAAGATATCGGACGAACCGAGAGGTCCTCCCGAATGTCCCGACTTCGCCACGACAAGTGAGCGGATGATGTCGCGGCGAATCTCGGCTGCGATCTCCCTGAGCTTTTCCGGTGAGTGTCGTTCGTTCGTGTACGGCATATCTGCAAGCAGGCTGTCTGTATCGTGAAATCTGTTTGGATCCCGTCTGGAAAGAGAGACAAGATAAGAACAATTCAAGGGGTGAGGAACCGGGGGAGGGGTGAGCAAGAATTTGATACGCCGGGCGTTCGGGAGGGGGAACGGAACGATTCGCAAACGGGGTGCGGTCTTTCGTTTCAGCGACTGATAACTTTTTTTCGCCTTTGCGTGTACTTCTTTCCCGGGTCTGAAGCCGACGCCAATTGAAACCGGTGCATCCCTTGCCCGGACAGCCTCTTTTGAGTAGGTTTGGCCTCTCTGCAGACTCTACATACGGAAATAATTACTGGGTTAATCCGATTACAGGTGACATGAAACATATCCTTCTCGTTCTTGCAGGTGCTACGCTTTATCTCTCGCTGAGCGGCTTTCAATGCGCCTCATCGCAGATGAATACCGCAGAGCTTGCACTCAGAAACAAGGATTACGCAAAGGCTTCCGTTGCTCTGGAGGAGGAAGTGGCTCTGAGGCCCGACAACGGCAAGGCCTGGTATATGCTCGGGGCCGCCCGTTACGAGCTGGGAGAATTCCGTGGGATGAAGGATGCCTTTACCGAGGCCAGAGAGCACGCCGATTCGGAGACCGGCAAGCTTAAGCCGATGGAGTTGATGGATATCGATCTGAAGACCTACAACGCCTGGGCCCAGCTCTACGACTCGGCCTTCAATGCGGTCTATAAAGGGGAAGCCTACAGTCAGGGACTTGCCCTGCTGGAGAGAGCCGAGTACGTACAGGCGGGTGTGCCGGCGGTGATCGAGATGCGATCGAACGTCCTGCTCCGTCAGGACAAGCGTCCCGAGGCGAACCGGCTCTACCACGAATATGTCGACCTTGTGCGCGAAGACATCCGGCGGGGCGTCGATGCCGGGCTGTCCCTTGATATGCAGAGGAAGGATGTCGTGAGCCTGCTGGGGAATCCTTCGGTCCCCTACAACCCGCGGGGATACCGATACGCCGACGTTTTCCCTTCCGGACTGGCCGTCTACTATGCGGCGAAGAAGGACAAGGTGGAGCCTGAGGTGCAGGGGTGGAAGTACTACAGCGATCCGGCGCAGCCCCCCTTCCTCAACTACTGGGTGTCGAGCGATCCTCTCTATAATGCGGCCATCAACGACTATGCCAACGCAAAGTTCGACGAGGCGCTGGAACTGCTGCAGCTTGTGGAACGATTCGATCCGACGCTGGAAGAGGTGGGGAGTCTGATCGGTCAGATCTACATCAATTCGGGTCGGACCGACGAGGCGAAGGCTCTGCTGATCGAGAAGATCGAGGCCGAGCCGGACAATCCGAAGCTGCGCATCACCTACGGCGTTCTGCTGCACGACCTGAAAGAATACGAGCAGGCGGTCGATGTGCTGACCGAGGCGTTGAAGATCAATATGGACAAGTCCGGGAAGGATTACCAGGATATCCTCTACAATCTCGGCGCGTTCTACAAGAACTGGGGTGTGCAGCTTGAAACCTCCGCTGCCGACAACGGACCGGCCACCGGCACTGCGCGTGCGGCCTACGAGGAGAAGTACCGCGAAGCCCTCAACTACTTCTCGCAACTCCGCACGGTGCGGGGTGGGGAGGAGTATGAGTTGCTCGGGGAGATCGGAACGCTTCACGCACTACTCGGCAACGAGAAGGGACTCAAGGAAGTGGTCAGAGAGTTCGAGACGTTGAAGAACAACGACGTGATGAAGAACGACGGCGCGTTCTGGCGAACTCTCAGCGCCCTCTATCAGTATGTGGGCGAATCCGAGAAATCGGCCGACGCAAAAGCAAGGGCCGCCTCGCTGGGAGCCGGAAGCTGATAGAGGAGTGCTGCGGGGGGAGGGGGAGAGCAGAGCATATAAAACAGATCAGCACAAAGCTCTGCGATGGAATCCGAAACACATCGCAGACCAATGTTCGGTTCGGGCCGCCTGTTGCGGCCTCCGGAAAACCGTCGGGAAACGAAGAAAAGAAACAATGACAGTTCGGACGGGATTGAACGAAACGCTATATCAGTAACAGCAAAAATCATTATGGATAATCAGGACCCGCAGAACCAGCAGCAGATCAACATCGAACTTGGAGAGAAGGAAGCCGAGGGTGTCTATTCGAATCTGGCGATCATCAGCCATTCTCCGGCCGAGTTCGTGATCGACTTTACCAGGATCCTGCCCGGCGTTCCCCGCGCCCGCGTCCTCTCCCGCATCATCATGACGCCGCAACATGCGCGAATGCTTCTGAACGCCATGCAGGATAACATCCAGCGCTACGAGGCCCAGTACGGCGAGATCAAGATGAATCAGCCCAGCCCGCAGTTCGGAGGATTTCAGGGACCGGACGTGGGGGACAAGATCCACTGATGGCCGGATCGTTTGTTCTGATTCTCCACACGCATCTTCCGTACGTTATCCGGCACGGACGCTGGCCGCACGGCCTGGAATGGTTGTGCGAGGCGGCGGCCGAATGCTATATCCCCCTGCTGAATCAGTGCAATCAGCTTCGGGAGGAAGGGATCGGGGCGAACATCACCTTCTCCTTCTCGCCGGTTCTGCTGGAACAGCTTGCCGATGAGGAGTTCCCGGCTCTTCTGGAAGAGTTTCTGCAGGAACGGATCAGGAGTGCCGGGGAGGACATGGAGTATTTCAGGGGACAACCGGAAGAACGGGAGTTCGTTCCTGTTGCCTCCTTCTGGCGCCGCTGGTTCCAGGATCGACTGGAAGATTTTACCGGTCGCTACGGACGGGATCTTGTCGGCGCCTTTCGCGATCTTCGCGACGGCGGAGCGATCGCCCTGCAGACCTGCGGGGCCTCCCACGGCTACTTCCCCCTGCTCGGCTGTGACGAGTCGATTCACGCCCAGGTGCAGACCGCCGTCGATGTTCACCGCAAACACTTCGGCAGTTCCCCCCGGGGAATCTGGATGCCGGAATGCGCCTATCGTCCCGGAGGTTATCGCCGGTCTCCTCTGCCGACCGAAGATGCTCCGGAAGGATTCCGGCTCGGTGTCGAACAGGTCCTGGCGGCCGCCGGTCTGGACTACACGATCGTCGACGCCCATACGGTGCGGGGAGGAGAACCGGTGAACTGGTATGCGGCGCGGTTTACCGGCGAAGGGGAGAATGAAGGGGGGAGCGGACTGCCGCTGAGTGATCCCCGCAGTCTGTACGACATCTACAAAATTCATTCGACGACCGATCCTTCCTACGGGAACGTCTCGGTTTTTGCCCGTGACGTCGAGACGGCGCTCCGGGTCTGGAGCGGCTCCAGCGGCTATCCCGGCAACGAGGATTATCTGGAGTTCCACAAGAAGCATCATCGGAGCGGGCATCGATACTGGAGGGTGACCGGTCGGGAGAGCGATCTGGCCGAGAAGCGGATGTACCATCCGGTCGCCGCCCGCGAACAGGTCGGCCGTGACGCCGCCGACTTCGTCCGGCATGTTCAGGAGAAGCTGCGGGAGTACCGGAACGTGACCGGACGGGAGGGAACGCTTTGTCTGCCGTTCGATACCGAACTGTTCGGACACTGGTGGTTTGAAGGACCGGCATTCCTCGGGGAAGTCCTGCGCCGGCTCTCGGAAGATACGGAAGTGGAAGCCCGGACCGCCGAGCGGGAAATCGACCGGCGCGGACCCGGGTTGCCGGTGACCCTGCCGGAGAGTTCCTGGGGGGACGGCGGCGATCACCGCGTCTGGCTGAACGAGGAGACCGCCTGGACCTGGCCGATCATCTGGAAGGCCGAACGACGGTTCCTGGAACTCCTTCGGTCCCGAAACCGGGAGAACCGGCTGGAGGAACGGGCGCTCAGGCAGATGGGGCGGGAACTGATGCTGTTGCAGGCCTCCGACTGGCAGTTTCTGATCACAACAGGAACGGCAGAGGATTATGCTGTGGAGAGGTTCCGGGAGCATGCCGAGGATCTGGCGTTGATCGGAGAGTACATCGATTCGCTCCGCTCCGGCGTTGAACGGCTCGATCTCTTCGATGAACTTTGCCGGATCGAGACGCGGAACCGGCTCTTTCCGGAGATCGATCCGGATGTGTGGATGTGGAAGAGTCTGGTGGGGAGTGAGGTGTGAGTAGTGAGCTTTGAGTTGTCAGCAGTGAGTAGTCAGCAGTGAGCTTTGAGCTGTCAGCGGTGAGTAGTGAGCTGTCAGAGGTGAGCCGGTTGGCGGCTGTGAGTTGTCGGTTGTTCGGAGGGGCGTCCGTGGTCGGGAGCGGGGATGCGGAAGGGGGAGAGGAAGCGAAGAGTGTTTGCAGATTCAGTCGAGATTGTACGAATTATTTGTCATGGGAAAAACACTGGTCATAGTAGAGTCGCCCACGAAGGCGCGAACGATTAAGAACTTCCTTCCGGACGATTACGTCGTGGAAGCATCGATGGGGAGCGTTCGTGATCTTCCCGCAAAGGCGGCCGACATTCCGGAGAAGCTGAAGAAGGAGAAGTGGACGAGGCTCGGGGTGGATGTGGAGAATGATTTCTCTCCTCTCTACATCGTCTCCTCGCAGAAGAAGAAGGTGATCAAGCGACTGAAGGATGCCCTGAAAGAGGCCGACGAGCTGATTATCGCAACCGACGAAGACCGCGAGGGGGAGTCGATCGGATGGCATCTGCTTGAAGTGCTCAACCCGAAAGTTCCCGTCAAGCGGATGGTCTTCCACGAGATCACCCGACCGGCCATTCAGGAGGCCCTCAGGAACACGCGGGAGATCGACGACAAACTGGTTCGCGCCCAGGAGACCCGGCGCATTCTCGACCGTCTGGTCGGCTATACGATCTCCCCTCTGCTCTGGAAAAAAATTGCCCGCGGACTCTCCGCCGGTCGCGTCCAGTCGGTTGCGGTCCGGCTGCTGGTGACGCGCGAACGGGATCGCCGTGCTTTCCACAGCGGTACCTACTGGGATCTTTCGGCCACCCTGGCCGATCGCGGGGGAGAAGAATTCCCTGCAATCATGGTCTCGCTCGACGGCAAACGGTTGGCGACCGGAAAGGATTTCGATCCGGATACGGGAAAGATCGCCGAGGGGAAGGATGTTCTCCTTCTGGGTGAAACCGAGGCATCCCGACTTCGGGAAGAACTTCTCGGTGTCGAGTGGAAGATCGCCAACGTCGAGGAGAAAGAGGAGTCGCGCACACCGGCCCCTCCATTCATCACCTCCACGCTACAGCAAGAGGCCAACAGAAAACTCGGCATGTCGGCCCGGCGAACGATGCAGGTGGCGCAGAAGCTCTACGAGCGGGGATTGATCACCTACATGCGTACCGACTCGGTCAACCTTTCGGAGAGTGCCCTTGTGGCGATCCGCAAGGCGATCGGCCGGAAGTACGGTCCGGAATATCTCAGCCCGGAGACCCGACAGTTCAAAACGAAATCGAAGGGGGCGCAGGAGGCTCACGAGGCGATCCGTCCGGCGGGAGAGATGATGCCGAACGCCGCCGAGTTGCGGTTGGATGGAGAGGAGGCTGCCCTGTACGATCTGATCTGGAAGCGCTCGATGGCCACGCAGATGGCCAACGCACGTGTGCAGTTTACCACCGTCACGATCAACGCCGCCGCCGCAGTCTTCCGCGCCGGCGGCAAGCGGGTGCTCTTTCCGGGATTCTTCCGGGCCTACGTCGAGGGGGCGGACGATCCGGATGCGGTCCTCGAAGACCGGGATGCTCCGCTTCCCGAATTGAAAGCCGGAGAGAACGTTGCCTGCCGGAATCTGGAGGCCCTGGCCCACGAGACGAAACCGCCGGCACGCTTTACCGAGGCCTCGCTGGTGCAGGCGCTGGAGCGGGAGGGGATCGGCCGACCGAGTACCTACGCCTCGATTATCGGGACGATTCAGGACCGTGGCTATGTCCGCAAACAGGGGGGACGTCTGATCCCGACCTTCACGGCAATGGCCGTCACCTCTCTTCTGGAAAACCATTTCCCTGATCTGGTTGACCTGCGCTTTACCGCACAGATGGAGGATGTGCTCGATGAGATCGCCTCCGGCGACGCCGACTGGCTTCCCTATCTGAACGAGTTCTACAAGGACGAGACCGGACTGGCCGATCAGGTGAAGCAGCATGAGGAGAAGATCGATGCCCGGAAGGCCTGTACGCTGCAGTACGACGATCTGAAGGATGTGGAGGTCCGCGTCGGTCGCTACGGCGCCTTCCTTGAGAAGCAGGAGGAGGGAGAACCGTTGCGGGCTTCGCTTCCGGAGGATCTGGGTCCGGCCGATCTTTCCCCGGAGATCGCCGCGCAGATTATCGAGAGAAAACTGAGCGGCGACGAGGCATTCGCACATCACCCGGAGACCGGCGATCCGATCTATGTGAAGGTCGGTCCCTACGGAGCCTACGTCCAGCTCGGCGATGATGCCGACGGAGCTGCTGTTGCCAGGACGTCTCTTCCCAAGGGGATGACGCCGGAGAACATCACGGTGGAACAGGCGGTGAGATTGCTGGAGCTGCCGAAAGTTCTCGGGACGCATCCGGAGACCGGAAAGGAAATCAAGGCGGGAATCGGACGTTTCGGTCCGTTCGTCGTCCACGATGGCGTCTACGCTTCGTTGAAGGGGACCGATGATGTGCTGGAGATCGGATTGCCTCGTGCCCTTGAACTTCTTGAATTGAAGAAGCTCGGCAAGCGGGGTCTGATCCGGATCGTCGGAGACCATCCGAACGACCGCGAGCCGATCGAAGTCTACTCCGGCAAGTTCGGTCCCTACGTCAAACACGAGGGGATCAATGCCTCGATCCCGAAGAATGTGCCGGTTGAGGAGGTGACCGTCGAGCAGGCGGTGAAGTGGCTGGAGGAGAAAAAGGCGAATCCGCCGAAGGTGAAGAAGGGAAAGAAGTAGTCGGAGAGAGGTCGATGTCTCCGTGGAGATAAAATGAGAAGGAGGGTCGGAAGAAATTCCGACCCTCCTTCGTTAATGCCTCTGCCGAACGTTCCGGATTGATCCGTGTGCCGGAGGATATGGGGTACTCCGTTGCAGGTCGTCTCCGAGAAATCAAGAGGTGGTTCGAGAGGGGGAGCAAAATATCATCTCTGCCGATACGCCATACCTTGCCGTTTCATCTTCCTTTCCGGATTCGCTTACAACCTTTCAATTTCTCCGGTTGTACTGCGAACCGCAGGAACCGTATATTTGTCGTCCCTGAGATGCGGAAGTGGCGGAATTGGCAGACGCACCATCTTGAGGGGGTGGCGCCCATCGTGGCGTGCGGGTTCAAGTCCCGCCTTCCGCACTGCCGAAGAAGCCGGATAAGCCTGGAGCTTGTCCGGCTTTTCGTTTTGTTGGAGAGGAATGGGGAAATGGTACACGGATGACACGGATCGGGAGGGATACTCACAGATCAAATCCGTGCGAATCCGTTCCATCGGTCTTATCCGTGTACGATCAGACCGACAGACCGGGATCAATCCGCGGCAACGTCGTCAACCCGTTGCGGACCAGAAGAAGGGGATATCCTCCCGGCTCTTCATCGAATCTCTCCTTCACGATCTTTTCCGCAAGTTCCAGTGCCGAAACCGTATCGGAAGCCGGGATCATGTGACAGGCCCGGACAACGTCGGGATGTTCGGCTCCGGCCAGAATGATCGGATGCTTCAGCAGGGTCTGCGCAACGATCCAGGCCCGCTGCGCTCCGGCGGGAAATCCCTCACGCTGAAATCGTTCGATCAATTCTTCCGGTGATGCGGTCGATGAGAGAAACTCGAAGAACCGTCTCTCTCCCGTCCCTTCGCCGGCCCCTTCGGATATCTGTGCCGGGATAATGATCGGCGCCCCGGGACGCAGCGGCGTCCCCTCGACCAGAGCAAGATAGGTGGCCGCCCTGCTCGCCTGATAGAGATTCTTCCCCTTCGATTCCGGCACGCCGACAACCGCCCCGCAGACCGGTCGATCGATGGTGACCCGGCAGAGTTCCATTGACGTTGCGCAGAGATGCCGGTGGACGGCCGTCGGGTCGCCGCAGGCTCCGCCGACGATCGTTCCCTCCTCATCGAGGACGACATTCAGGATGTAGCGCAATCCGATCTTCTCTCCGGCTTCTCTGACAAACTCCTGGAACGGATTTTCCAGGACGCTTGCAAGCCCTGTTCCCGGTCTCCCCAACATGCCGATGCCGTGCGTCTTCCCGATTGTTTTCTCGCCGCCGCATCCGATCACCACGGTCTTCGATCCGCCGGAAAATCCGGCATACTGGTGAGGTTCCACAACGCCGACGGCGATCAGCAGATCGGCTTCGATGCAGCGACGGTTGACCGTCACCGGGATGCCGTCGATTTCACCCAGTTCGACGATCTGATCCGGATCGACCGCATTGTGATTGATGAACGAAACTCCGTCCAGATTCTCCTCGCCGAATTTTTCCCCGGCCTCTTCGCTGCTCATCGGACGGTGGAGTCCGGTGGCGCAGAGGAGCGTGATCTTCTCCGGAGGAACACCCGCCCGGTCAAGCTCCTTTCTGAGCAGACCAAGCAGCAGCCGGTCGGGAGAGGGGCGTGTGGCGTCGGTGACGGCGATCAGAACGGAAGTTGTCGGGTCGGCAAGTGTGGAGAGTGGAGGAGAGGCAAGGAGAGGGAGATGGTCCGATTCAAGCTTCAGAGCCTCGGGAGGCATGGTTGCGGCGCGGGGAGGAACCGCCGTTATCGGCTGAAAGGATCGGGGAATCGCATCGGTGGAGATCATGTGGGTCGACAACGGCTGTCGTCTGATTGTTGAATGAGAAGGAGGATGTGCCGTACAGGGAGAGTGGGGAGGAGCCGCAGCTCCGGCCTCAGTCGGATGAGGCCGGAGCGCCGCCGAAAATATGTCCCATCTTCTGCTGCTTTGTCTGCAGATAGCGTTCGTTGTGCTGGTTCGGTTCGCTGACCAGCGGAACGCGTTCGACGATGTGCAGACCGTAGCTTTCCAGTCCGACCACCTTCTTCGGGTTGTTGGTCATCAGGCGCATCTCGCTGATGCCGAGGTCGACAAGGATCTGTGCCCCCAGACCGTAATCCCGCAGGTCTGCCTTGAATCCGAGCGCCTCGTTCGCCTCGACGGTGTCCTGTCCCTCGTCCTGCAGCGCGTATGCCTTCAGCTTGTTGGTCAATCCGATGCCGCGACCTTCCTGCCGCATGTAGAGAACCACGCCCCGTCCCTCGCGGGAGACCTGACGCATGGCCGCATGCAACTGGTTCTGACAGTCGCAGCGGAGCGAGCCGAGCGTATCACCGGTGAAGCATTCGCTGTGGACGCGGACGAGAACCGGTTCGTCGGTCGAGATGTCTCCTTTGACCAGAGCCATGTGTTCCTTGCCGTCGACCACGTTGTGGTAGAGGTGGAGACGGAAGTCGCCGTACATCGTCGGGAGGTTGACCTCGACAACTTTCCTGACGAGTTTCTCGCGGGCCAGACGGTACTTGATCAGATCGGCAATCGTCACCAGCGGCATGTCGAACTTCTCGGCGATCACCTGAAGTTGCGGCATGCGGGCCATCGAACCGTCTTCGTTCAGGATTTCGCTCAGCACACCGACCGGTTCCATGCCGGCCAGGCGCATCAGATCGACCACCGCTTCGGTGTGTCCGGCGCGACGAAGAACTCCTTCGCGGACCGCTCGCAGCGGGGCGATGTGTCCCGGACGGTAGAAGTCGCTCGGCTTTGCGTTCCGGTCGGCCAGGGCACGAATCGTGGCGGACCGGTCTTCGGTGGAGATTCCGGTCGTGGTTCCGTGCCGGTAGTCGACAAGCATTGTGTAGGGGGTTCCGTGCGGAGGATTATTGCCGTGCGGCATGTTTGCCTGGGAGACAAGCAAATCCAGTTCCAGTTCGGCGGCCCGATCTTCGGTGATCGGTGCGCAGATCATCCCCCGACCCTCCCGCGTGAGGAAATTGATGACCTCCGGCGTACACGTTTCCGCCGCCGCGATAAAGTCACCTTCGTTCTCCCGCTTCTCGTCATCGACGACGATCACGATCTTTCCCGCCCGCAAGTGTTCCAGTGCCCGTTCGATCCCGGCGAACGATTCGTCCTTCCCGTTGTTCGTTTCGGCACGGTTCGTTTCGGGCAGATGTTTCGGCATCCCGTTCATTCTTTTCGTTCCCCGTTCTTCACTTCTTCAACATTATCATTATCGAACCGAAACCGGATGTTCTACACATCCGATTTCTTCACACTCTGAATCGAGCCTTTCTCATATTCCACCACCGTGTTCCGTGCGATCTCCACCAGTACCGTCGTCTCCTTTACCTCGTGGACCCGACCATGCAGTCCGCCGTTCATCATCACTTCGTCCCCGCGCTGTACCGCGGCGATCAGTTCGCGGTGCTGCTTCATCCGCTTGCTTTGCGGACGGATAATCATGAAATAGAAAATCAGACCGATGGCGCCGAACATGATCAGGGTCGGCAGCATACTGGATGCTCCTCCCTCCCCTCCCGGGGGCGGTGCAAAGAGAAAAATCGAATAAAAATCCATGTCTCGTCCGTTTTTGCGGTTAATGCGGAAATCCAAGTGATGAATATGCCGAATCTGATCGAAGTGGGGTGTTTCTTTCGGTCAAGGAAGAAGTCGGGGGTCAACGGTTGAAGAGGTTGAATGGTCTGGATTGTTTGATGGTTGTAGGGGAGTCGG
>CAMLOB010000056.1 GCA_946481475.1 uncultured Chlorobiota bacterium
ATATTCCGATGGTGGTCAACGGCTATGATCCGGGATCGACCGGCTTCCGTCTGATCAGTCCGTCACGCAACGTCATCTTCAGTCCGGGCGATTCGCTGCGGATCGTGGTCGAGTTCCAGCCGACCGAGGAGCGGGAGTACGACGGGACTGTGGGACTTGTCTTCAGTCCGGCACGCGACACGTTCAGAATTGATCTGACCGGCAGAGGCGTTACCGAGATCAGTGGTGTGGCCGAGGAGGGGGACGCCGGTCTGTCGATCCTTGAAGCGATGTGGCCCAATCCGACGCATGACCGGATCGAACTTCTCCTTCGATCCGATGCGGTGGGGAGAATGTCGGCCACTCTGATGCTTGTCGATCCCGCAGGACGGATTGTCCGGGAAGAAGAGAGAGTGATAGAGTTCTCCGACGGTGCGGTCCGTATCGGAATGGATCTCGGCTCTCTCCCCTCCGGTCCCTACCGACTGATAATCCGAACACCGGACCGACAATTCTCCCGGGAAATCCATCTCATTCAATAGGGCCGCGCGTATACGGGGCGTTCTCCGTGTGGACGGCATTCCGATCCTCATGCGGCACATCATTCCGCATGCCCGCCCCCCTTTCCTCAACGCATTGTTGCGACTCATCGAATGAGTCCTTCGCTATATTCGACCGCCTTGATAACAATCCACACGATCAGGATCGGATATAGATACCTACATGAAATCTCGCACACTTTTGCTGACCGGCTGGTCTCTTCTCTTCCTCCCTTTCCTTCTGGCAGCGCAGGACCGCGACGTGCGTGCCGAGCATCTCGTCCTCGACGATGACGGAGGGGGAGGGGGGACGAATACGATGACGATCCGTGCCCCCTCCACGCTGACGCAGAACATTGTTCTGACGATACCGCAGCCGACCGGCGGAACGGCCGAGTTCCTGCTGGCTCCCCCCGGCAGCCCGGGAGCCTGGCTGCGTGGAGGGAATGCCGGAATAAATCCGGCGGTCGACTATCTGGGAACGTCGACCGGTGTGGACTTCGTGATCGGTACCAACGGCAGCGAACGTCTGCGGGTCGAGGCCGACGGAGATATCGGGATCGGAACATCCGGTCCGTCGGCCCGGCTTGATCTGGTGCAGACCGGATCGCAGCCGGTGCTGGAAGCTCGCGGCGGAAGCGTTCTGTTCGACGGAAACACCGGCACAACACCCGCCTCGGGAGCCGGGACACGGTTGATGTGGATTCCGGGGAAGTCGGCTTTTCGTGCCGGTTACGTTCCGGGGAGCGAGTGGAACGACACGAACATCGGACAGTATTCGGTCGGACTGGGATATGCGGCGCAGGCCTCCGGACAGTATGCGGTTTCGCTGTCCGGTACCGCCACCGGATCCGAAGCGATCGCCATCGGCTATGCAACCTCGAGCGGCACCTCGTCGGTCGCCATCGGCGGAAACAACACCACTGCAAGCGGGTTCATCGCGGTCTGCCTCGGTTCCGGGAGTCTGGCGAGCGGAGGCTACTCGACGGTGATCGGCAGAGAGAATACGGCGGCCGGGACCTACGGATCGGTGATCGGCGGATACGGCATGACGCTCGATGCCGGGGCGACGCGGAGCTTCGGTTTTCTGGGGGGGAATACCGGGTCGAACCCGATGACGATCAGCGCCCCCGACGTCGCCGTCTTCGGGAACACCGATCTGTGGCTTGCCAACAACGACAACGGTGCAAGTCGCCTCCTCTTCTATGAACCGAATTCCACAACCGGGGCTTTTCCCGGCACGGCAAACTATACGGCGTTTCGAGCCGGGGCGCAGACCGGAAATATCGAGTACGTTCTCCCCGCAACCGCACCGACGGCCGGACAGGTCCTCTCGGCCTCGGCGGTCACACCCGGCACGCCGACGGTGGTGACGCTCGCGTGGGCGGCCGACGCGACGGCGACGGCACCTGACGGCGGGGACGTACCGACATCAATCGGGGAGGTTGACGGAGGAGAAGATGAGCGGATCGGAAGATTGATGGAGCTGATCGAAAAGCAGGGGAGGGAGATCGAGGCGTTGCGGCGGGAGGTGGAACGATTGAAGACGGAGACCGTTGTTCCCGTCGAATCGATGCGGACAAATCGAACCGAAGAGATGCGGGACGTGGAGTGATCGGAAGCTCAAACACGTTTGCCGGAAAGAGAGAGGGGAAGGCTCTGAAGCCTTCCCCTCTTGTTCTTCTATAACCGATTCTCTGTTTCCGGGATGTGCAGATCCCGATTTCAGCTTCCACTGACTCCCGTGCCGGTGATCTTCTCCAGCAATTCCTTCGTCCCCGAGACATCGTCCCCTTCCTCCTCGCCGATCCGGATCGCCTTGCGCGCCTGCTTCTCGGCTTCGGCCGGATTTCCCGTCTTGTAGAGAAGTGCGGCGTAGGTGTCGATGTACATCCAGTTCTCCGGCTCCGCCTCCAGCACCGGTTTCATCCACTCGGCGGCTTTTGCCAGTGTTTCCTGATCGTCGCTGTTTTCGTAGAGCGTCCAGCAGATCGAGTTGATCCGGTTGACGTTCGTCGGGTCCTGTGCGATCATCTTCTCACCGATCCCCGCATACTTGTTCCACTCCTCGGTCTGTTCGTAATAGAACTGCTCGAAGACGAGCTTCCACATCTCCTGCTTCCCGGAGAGAACGTACTCGTCCAGCGGAGCCAGCGCCTCGCGCATCATCTTCTCGTTCTTCTCCTTTGCGGCCGCATAGACCTTCCCCTGAATCTGGCCGCTGACGACATCCCGCACCTCTTCCTCACCATATCGCGTTACGTACTCGTTGAAGTTGGCCAGCAGGTGCTTCTGATATTTTTCCCCACCGCCGAACCGCCACATCACCGACCAGCTTACCTCGGAGAAGAGATCCTCCTGCGCGTCGAGGAACTCCACGACTTCTTCTTCCTCCGGCCAGGCCCGGTCCTCTCCCTTCAGAAACGACGTCCGGTAGAACTCCGGGAAGGGGACGTTGAGGTCACGGGAGTCGAAGGCGAAGACCCGTTCTTCCTTGACCGCCAGCGCCTTGCGGCACTCGGCGATGAATTCCTGATTGTCCGGCGTGTAGCCGTGCTGGATGTGGACGAGTTGTCCGGCGGGATTGAAGAAGAGAATGGTCGGGTAGCTGTTGACGCGCAGTTTCATCCCGAGGTCGATTCCGATCCCCTCCTCGAAGTTGATCTTGACCGGAATGAAGTTCTCGTTGACGACCGCCCCGACCCCGGCGTCGGTGAAGGTCTCCTTGTCCATCACCTTGCACCAGCCGCACCAGTCGGTGTAGGCGTCGACCATGATGTACTTGTTCTCCTTTGCGGCAAGATCCAGCGCCTCCTGCCAGGTCCCTTTGAAGAACTGAACGCCCTCTGCATGGAGGAGTGTGCCGGTCAGCAAAAGAAGAAGGACCGATATCGACGTGCGAACGGTTGTGATCATAACAGGCTCCGGTTTGTATGGATGAGAGAAACTCTGATTCTCGGACTTCAGACATTCAACATAACACAAAGAAGAGAAAACGGGTTACGAATCTTACCGATTCTCTGACGGGCCGCATGATGATGCGGTCTCCGTTTTTCGCGGATTTCCTCCTCTTCCTTCCGGTTATTGTCACTTCCCGGCCCCGGGGTTGCATCGCCGGGTATTTTGTTCCCGATTCTATCGTCCCCGATCCGTCCGGTACTCCGGATACCTCCCCTGCATCCCCTCCGGACGCTCCGTCTGCGACAGATCCAGTTCCCCCGGAATCACCCGCGATCCCGTCCCCTCCTCAACTCCCGAAGGCGTATCGATGCGGGCCAGAATGCTGCGGTTCGTGTCGGGATCGGACAACAGAAGGAAGAGGGCATTCTCTCCGGCGGCGACAACTTCATGGATCGACCAGTGAAACGCCTCGTTGCCGGGCACCGGTTCCGGGAAAGCGATCGAATCGGGCCAGGTCATCCCGCCGTCGCGGGAGATGCGCATGTAGCCGGCCGCGGTGTAGGCGCCGATTCCGTCCTTCCAGACGGAGATCGACAGGGGGTATTCAAACTTTCCGTGACTCCACCTCTCCCCTCCATTGACCGTGGTGTAGAGTCCCCACGGATACCAGCTTGCCACAAAGCCGGTATCGGGGGAGGTGAAGCAGACATCG
The DNA here is from genome assembly GCA_946481475.1 of uncultured Chlorobiota bacterium. The sequence continues at coordinate 4,132 of CAMLOB010000056.1, forward strand.
TACACTTCACCGAAGCTGAATTGTGATCCCTTCAGCAGTTCCCACGTCTCGCCGCCGTCGGCGCTTCGCCAGACACCGAACTGGGTCTGATATGCGTGAATCAGCAACCCGTCGGTAACGTCGACGCCGGCGATTCTGGCTCCCTTCGGCGGCGTGAACTCCCGATACGTCGCCCCGCCGTCGGTTGTCGACAGCAGCGATCCGCCGGCGACAACGAACCAGTGCCGACTGTCGATCACCTCGACCTCCTCGATCCGGACCTGTTTGCCGGGGAGCGTTGTGGTCCAGGCGGAATCCGGGTGGGGAGTGATGTGGAGCCTTCCGGCCGCGTCTGCGATCATCAACCCGTTCTCGCCGAAGACTCCGACGGCCGTGTATACCGTGGTGAACGTCTCCGTGAGTGGGGCCAACGATACCTCCCGCCACGTCGTTCCGGCATCGGTTGTGTGCAACAGGAGTGAATTCGCCAGGGCGTATCCTTCGGACGCATTCCGGAAGACGAGGTCGTGCAGCGCATAATCGACGTCGAACGGGGTGACCAGTTGGGATTGTGCCTGAAGTCCGGTTCGTGGTACAAACATGGAAACGGCGGCAAGAAGACCAAAGACCAGTAGTTGTTGTAAAGAGCGTTTCATAGGAATCACCTGTTGTTCAAAGTTGCTGTGTGGTATCGGGCTCCAATCTATCCTGCGACCTTCCCGTTCCGACAGGAGTAATCGTGGGAGAGTCAGGACAGATGGGGATGGAGGGAACCGGGGCGTTGCGGCGATGCTTCCGGCTTCTCTGCGAATGCGATGTGACCCGTATGTTCGCGGAGTCGTCAATTCTGTCCGGAACCCTGCCCGGAAAACGGAGCCGACATTTTCGAAGAGAGCCATGATATAGGCAGGTCCGCCTTTCCCGAAGACCGATCATTGCCGGCCTCATCGGCGGTCTGGTTATCGGGGCTGCCCCGTTCGCCTACGATCTTCCGCTGATCGATCAGGTCCTGTTCGGTCTGCGACAGATCAAGTTCCCCCGGAATCACCCGCGATTCCGATCGTTCGTCGACTCCCGACGGCACATCGATGCGAGCCAGAAGGCTCCGGTCTTCGACTGCATCGGAAAGGAGAAGGTAAAGGAAGTCGTCGCCGACGGCAACAACTTTGTGGATTGACCAACTGCGGGCCGGTGGGCCGACCACCATCTTGGGGAAGGGGATCGAATCGGGCCAGCTCATCCCGCCGTCGCGGGAGATGCGCATGTAGCCGGCCGCGGTATAGGCGCCGATCCCTTTCTTCGAGAGAGCGATCGATGAGGGATACTCAAATCCTCGGGATCTCCACGTCTCCCCTCCGTCAACCGTGGTATAGAGTCCCCAGGGATACAAGCTTGCGACAAAGCCTGTGTCCGGAGAGGAGAAGTGCACATCGATCAGCGTTCCCAGAGTGGATTGCACTCCTGCCAGAATATTCCACGTCTCTCCGCCGTCGGCGCTTCGCCAGATCTTGTACTGGTCCTGATATGCGTGGATCAGCGATGCGTCGGTCACGTCGACACCGGCAAATACTCCTCCGTGCGGCGGCGTGAACTCCCGGTAGGTTTTTCCTCCGTCGGTTGTCGACAGAAGGGAGGGGCCGGCGACAACAAACCAGCGCAGGCTGTCGATCACTTCGATCTTCCCGATGCGGAACTGCTCCTCGAGGAGTGTCGTGGTCCACGCGGAATCGGGATGGGGAATACTATGAAACCTTCCCGCCGTGTCTACGAGCAGCAATCCGTTCTCGCCGAAGACCGCCACGGCCGTATAGATGGTGGTGAACCCTTCTGCAGGAGGCTTCAACGCCATCTCCCGCCATGTCGTTCCGGCATCGGTTGTGTGCAGCAGGGCCGAGTTTGCCAGGGCGTATCCTTCAATCTCATTTCTGAAAACGATATCGTGCAGTACGCGATCGACCTCGAAGGGGGCGACCAGTTGGGGTTGTGCCCGGAGCATAGGTGTCGGCAGAGACACAAGGAGGGGGACAAGAAGGCTGTACAGTAGCGGTCGGGAAATGCGTGTCATAGGAATCACCTGCTGTTCAGAGTGGCTGTGTTGTATCCGGTTCCAATCTATCTCCCGGCTTCCCGGCCCCGGCAGGAGTGATCGTGGGAGGAACAGGACAGATACGGGCCGATGCGACGGAGGGGACTGCAGACCCCTCTCCCGTTCGGACACCTCTCCGATTGCGGTATCATCCGTATGTTTGTGTGGTAGTCAACCCTGTCCGGAATCCTGCCCGGAAAACGGAGCCGACATTTTCGAAGAGAGCCATGATACAAATGCGTCCACCTTCCCGTTCCCGAAGACCGATCATTGCCGGCCTTATCGGCGGTCTGGCTATCGGGGCGGCCCCGTTCGCCTACGATCTTCCGCTGATCGATCAGGTCCTGTTCGGTCTGGGACTTCTGCTGACCTATGCCAGCATCGGCTTCCTCGTCTCCTTCCTCCCGCGGGTCGGACCCGGTTGGGCCTTCGGTCTGCTTGTCGGCGGAGTTTACAGCCTTCCCGGTTCGATCATGGTTGCGGTTCCTTATCCTCTCCGATCCGACGCCCACGACTTCTACCGGAACTTTGCCGCCGGAGGGGCCGAGGAGTTTGTGATGACGATGATCTATGGTATGGCGGTCGGACTGGTCTGCGGTCTGGTGATGCCGCGTGACCGGAAGCGGGCAGAACGTTCTGACTGAAAGAAGGGTGCATAGCGCACGGGTGTGACCGCCTATGCCGATCCGCTCTCCACTCTGCTCCGCCGCGCTCCGGCCCAGTTGACTCCGATCCCCGCCTCGGCCCGAAGCCGGTCGGCAAGCTGTGCGGCTCCGTGCTGGATATGGCGGATGTTGACGAGCTGATGCTCCAGCTTCGGCACCTTGTACCAGTGGAAACCGCTCTCCGGACTGTAGATGTCCATCCGGTCGATCGCCTCGTCCACCATCCGGTCACAGATCTTCCAGTATGCCAGTACCTGCGCTTTCGTGTAGGGTTCGGGAAGGAGAGGAAGAGTGCTCTGCGGATCGGGGGGACCGGCGATCCCGTCGGGATGCTGGACCTCACCCTGGTGCCCCTCCCACGGACGGAAGCTCTCGCTGTCCGCTCCCAGATAGACCTGTGCGAAGAAGAGGGTGTGGTAGGCCACCTGCCAGAAGGCGTTCAGATGATTCCGGCTGAACCAGAGTTCTTCCGGGCACTGCTCGATCGCCTCCCCTAACATGGCAAGCGAGGCATGGTACTGACTTTTCAGAATCGTACGCAGAGCCTCGTCGCTCATGCCGATGTTGACGGAAACGTCCCGGGAATGCACTGTATACCTCCGCAGTTCTTGTGTGGATCGGTTCTGCGGCAACATAACCAATTCTCTTTCGCGGGCATTGAGGGGGGGTGACTTCCGGAGGAAGAATCCGGGCGTATTGATATCCTTCGGGACGGATTCCGGAGGCTGCCGAAAGCGATGTACATCGGCGATGGAGTGGCAGAGTCCGTGGCGGCAGTAGTGTTACGACAGCGGCGTTCGTCCGGTTCTTCGTACCTTCCCGGAACTATTGACCATCAACACATCTCCTGATAAGGTACTTATGCCTGAAGCAAGCGGCGGAATCAAAGGAACAGTGAAGACGATAGACAACCTGCCGATGCCGGGCGTCGTGCTGACGGCGACCGAGAGCTCGTCGGCGTCCAGGACAGTGGTATCGGATGCCGAGGGACGCTATACGTTCGCGCATCTGGAGCCGGGTCCCTATAGCGTGCAGGCTGAGATGCCGGGATTCAAACCGGTGGAAAAAGAGCATATCGAGGTGGAGATGGAATACGTCACCGTCGATTTCGAGATGAGCCCGGTTTCGCAGGAGTGACCGCCGGAGAACCGCCGCGGGAGTCTGCGCAACTCCCTGCATTCGGGAACGTCGACCCGACCGGAAGTTCCGGATCGGATGTCGTGATCGCGTATCACAACGTCTATTCCCTCCCTTACTGCTACTGATAACATAAAACTGATGACAGGGGAAGAGAGGAGGACATGCTCTCTTCCAGCCGACATCGGAGCCGGGTCTGTAATGCGGAGACATCCGCGTGATCTTGCCGCCGGGGCCTCTCTCTGATCGCCCCATGTCGGGGAACCGGGGACACGGTATGCGTGACCCTTTCTATGTCATGAACATCGTCGTCCACATCTGCCGCAATCCTTTGCCCTCTCCGCTTCGCTCTCTGCCGATCCGGAAGAATTCCCGCTGCGCTCCCTGCCGCTCGGATGATCTGAAGCATCGTTCCATTCCGCCGACATAAGATCCTCTCCCGACGCTCCGGAATGTCCGATTACGGGACCGGAGGTTTTCCTTCACACACCTGCGTTCTGCCGAAGGCTGCAATTCCTGCTCGCAGCCGCTTCGGTACGGACGGAGTACGGAATGCCGACACCGGATACTGCGAAGACACAGAAGAAACATCGAGTACAGCACATCGACCATATATCAACACCGGAGGAACCAGGATGAAGGCAATCGTATGTCGGGAATACGGCTCTCCCGACGTCCTTGAATTGCGGGAAACGGATCGACCCGTCGCGCGCGATCGTGAGGTCCTGATAAAAATTCACGCCTCCTCTGTGAACGCAGGGGACTGGCATCTGATGCGGGGAGAACCGCTGCCGGTTCGTCTGAACTTCGGACTGACGAAACCGAAGTTCCCGACATTCGGATCCGACATCGCCGGTCGCGTCGAGTCGGTCGGCCCGAACGTCACCCGCTTTCAGCCGGGGGATGAGGTCTTCGCCGACCTTTCCGGCTGCGGCATGGGGGGCTTTGCCGAGTATGCGGCGGTCCCGGAGGATGCCGTGGTGAGCAAACCGTCCGGTCTGACGTTCGAGGAGTCGGCGGCGGCTCCGATGGCGGGGAGCACTGCACTTCAAGGACTGCAAAAGGGGAAGGTCAAACCGGGAGAGAAGGTTCTGATCAACGGCGCTTCCGGCGGCGTGGGGACGTTTGCCGTGCAGATCGCAAAGGCTCTCGGTGCGGAGGTGACCGCCGTCTGCAGCACGAGAAATCTGGAGCTTGTCCGCTCGATCGGCGCCGATCACGTCATCGACTACACGCAGGAAAATTTCACCCGGAGCGGAAAGAGGTACGACGTGATCCTGGCTCTCAACGGATACCATCCGATATCGGATTACAAGCGGGCCCTGAATCCGGGGGGACGTTACGTGATGACCGGCGGCGCCGACGCGCAGTTCTATCAGGCCGCGCTGCTCGGTCCCTTGATGTCGATGACCGGAGGAAAAACGATGGGGGTGATGCTCCACAAGGCAAACCGGGACGATCTCGGATTGCTGAAAGATCTTCTCGAGGAGAAAAAAGTTGTTCCGGTGATAGACCGGCGCTACAGGCTGGCGGACATTCCCGAAGCCATTGCCTATGTGGAAAAGGGACATGCCCGGGGGAAGGTGGTGATAACCGTAGCCGATGACGATAGCGGAGGAGAATCCGCGGAGGTGTTGCCATGACGAACGATTTCTCCGATCTCACGTTCCGCAGATCGGCAAAGGTTGCCGGAGGAGGCTATCTGGTGATTATCCTCTGCGGCATCTTCGCCGAGTTCGTCATCCGCTCCGGTCTTGTCGTTCCGGGGGATGCGGCGGCGACGGCCGCCAACATCCTTGCCTCCGAAGGATTGTTCCGCATCGGCATGGCCTCCGATCTGGTGATGCTGATCTTCGACGTGATCGTCGCCCTTGCCCTCTACGTCCTGTTTGCCCGGGTCAGCAAAAGTCTTGCGCTGCTGGCGGTCTTCTTCCGACTGGTCCACTCGGCGATCTACGGTCTGAACCTGATCAATCTGTTCTTCGTGCTGAAGCTGCTCGGCGGGACCGGATATCTGTCGGCTTTTGACCAACGTCAACTCCAGGCGCAGGCGATGTTCTTTCTGGACGGGCACAGCTACGGATACATTCTCGGACTGGTCTTCTTCGGCGTTCACTGTCTGCTCCTCGGCTACCTCGTCTATCGCTCCGGCTTCCTCCCCCGCATTATCGGGGTTCTGCTGGTCTTCGCCTCGCTCGGCTATCTGATCGACAGCTTCGCGAATGTTCTGATGACCGACTACGCTGACCATGCCGATCTCTTCATGCTGGTGGTGGCGGTTCCGGCGGTGATCGGAGAGTTGTCGTTCAGTCTGTGGCTGCTGATCAAAGGGGTGAATCCTGAACGGGGGAAAGCGGCGGATGCGTAACGGCGGCGGAGAGGGGGTGCCGGATTCCATCCTTTTTCTCTTCCGACATCGACATACACCCGCAGCGCCCCCTCTTTCTGTTTTCCGATAGAAAGAGGGGGCGATATTTTTGGTGGTGTAGATGATCTGTCTGTCCCCGTAAAGACCGGGGGCAATCAGCAATTGTCCGGAGTCGATACCCAATGTTCCGAGAAAATTCCATGAACGTTCTGAAAATACTTCTGCCCCTCTGTCTCATGCTGATCGGGGCGGCGGTCACGGCCCGCGCCGAATACACGATCAACAGCCGGTTCGGCAACCTGACCGACTGCGACACGATGACCCGGGGCATCTTCATCGTCTGGTGGGAGAAGACCGATGATCTCGCCGCCGATGCCGACGCTCTGCTCGACACGATGCTGGCGGTGCGGGAGACCTGTCTGAACAGCCTGAACATGGCCGACCCGCCGAATCCCGGACGGGGCTTCTACTACAACGTCTACCTCTACCGGAAGGGGAACGTCTTCCCGGACAGTTGGGGGAACGGTCAGGGGACCGACCGCAACGGGTTGCCCTATCTGACGCTGCCGGTCGGAGCCCACAGAGATATAGGGAACGTCTACCACGAAACGTTCCACATCTTTCAGTACTCCGCCAACGCTCCCGGCTTCGATTATCGCGGCGACAGTCAGTGGTACATCGAGGCGACGGCAAACTGGTTTGCGGCGGTTCGGAATCCCTCCGGTCGGCGAAACTTCGTCGAGGCCGAAAGTCTTGTCCGGCTTCCGCAGGTGGCCCTCTGGCTCAGCTACGACAACTTCCCTTCGGACTATCCGCAGAACTGGGGGCGATACGTCCACCAGTACGCCCTGTCGCTTCTCCCCTACTACCTCACACAGGAGGCCGGCGTTCCCGGCTCCACCATCGTCGACGGATTCTTCTCCGGCACTACGCAATCTCCCCAGGAATATCTGTTCCGCCGGATCGGCGACTCGGTCTTCACCGGATATTTCGTCGACTGGACAGCACACATGGTCAACGGATTCGATTTTCTCGATTCGGCCCAGATCGCCACCAACGAACGGGAGTGGAACGATTACGCCGACTCCGCCGACGACTATGAATTTATCCGGACGTATGAAGATTCCGGCAGCGGGGGATGGTTCCGTCCGGCGGCCGACGAAGTGACCCGGGCCTGGGCTTTCAACACATACCGCCTCTTCAACCGGAGTGCCGATTCCTACACGGTCCGGAGCACCGGTGACCCGAACGGAAGCCGGGGGATCCCCTCGCGGTTCCGGGGGAAAGTGCTGGTGCGGAACGCCGGAGGAACCACATTCCACGACGTGCCGATGATCGACCGCCTGAACGGCAAGCTGACGCTTGAGCTGACCCCGGCCGACACGGCGATCTACTTCATCGTCGCCTCCGTGCCGGTCTACTTTCAGGATGTGAACCAGACGTTCGGTTACCGGATGAACATTATCAAGGGGATCGACACCACGACATCGGTTCCCGGCTATCCCGAACCGGAGACCGGTCCCCGCACGGTCGTCGCGCGGTATGATGTGCTGGGCCGGAGAGTCGGTGCGGACCATGCGGGATTGCAGATCATCCGATACGGTGACGGAACGATCGGGAAGAAGATCGGGGCGCATACCGAATAGGGTATCGGGCGGATGTATGTTGCAGGGACATGCTGCAGCATGTCCCTGCAACATACATCGATCTCTACACCTCCGCCAGCATCTTCTCCAGACTCTCTCCCCGTGCCGCTCCGAGCGCCTTGCGCAGGCGTTTGCGCCGGGCCTTCAGTCCTTCACTTCCGATTCCAAGAAGCGTACGGATCTCCCCCGCATTCAGTCCGGACCGGAG
>CAMLOB010000057.1 GCA_946481475.1 uncultured Chlorobiota bacterium
ATGCTGTCGTCGACTCGATCAATACCGCCACCGGCATCGCCTATCAGGATGTCTACGGAACGGCCCGGACCGCGCTGAAGGCGATCGAGACCGGAGAGGGGGTGCGCGAGTCGGTCGAGCGACTGATCGCCAACCTGTCGGTGCCGCAGTTGATCCGCCATATCCAGATCCTCTATGCCGGTATGCTTGATGCCGGAACAGGTATGTACGTGAAGGTCGGAACGGCCGGGTCGGGGGGGATGGGGTTGAACATCCCCTACACCCATTCCGAGGAACGTCCCTCCCGCGTTCTGCTCAGCAAAAGCTCGATGGCCGGTGCCCATACGCTCCTTCTGTTTCTGGCCGGCAGAACGCCTGATGGGCCGATCATCAAGGAAGTGAAACCGACGGCGACGATTGCGTGGAAGGAGATCGGTTCGGGTGAAGTCCTTCGTCGCGGTCAGCCGATTCCTCTGGTCGATTGCGCTCCGGAAAACGGGGTGACCCTGGAAGGGGACCTGAAGCTTGTCGACGGCGAGCGGGCCGAGCCGACCGGAGCGAACCTGACGGCTCCGTTTATCAACACGGGGGAGAACGGTATTTTCTCCAGAGCCGAGTTCGAGGCGATTACCGCTCTGGGACAGATGGAGATGATCACGCCTGAAGAGATTGCCGAGGCGGTCGTCTTCGAACTGAAGGGGGGGAATTCCGGTCACGATGTCATTCACGCGCTGGACAGTGCCGTCTACGGGCCGACGTATCGCGGAGGGTATCTCCGCAACCGGGCCGTGGAGCGTCTTCAGCGACTTGAAAAGGAATCCGGTGTCGAATCGGTCGCATTCGAGATGCTGGGGCCGCCCCGGTTGTCGAAGCTTCTGTTTGAAGCGTTCCTTCTCGGGCGTGCGGTCGGATCGATCAACAACGTGATCGCCGCCGACGGTGATGAGCTTGCCGCCAAACTTGATGACCTTGTCCGGAACGACGGTGAATTGCGGAGCCGGATGATCTCGATCGGCATTCCGATCCTGATGCGTGACGGACGGACGTTGTTGCGCGGGGAGACGATCAAGATTCCGCCGTACAGAGGTGAGGATGCGTTGCCGGTGACGCCGGAGAACATCGACAAGTGGGCCGCTGCCGGATGGGTGGACCTCCGCCCGGAGAACCTGCGTCAATGGAAGGAACGCCTGGAGCATATCAGAGAGGTGACCGAAAAGATCGACCGGAACGATTCCTCAAGCCGCCGGAACTTCCCGCACGACTACTGGGTCGACTTCGAGACGATGCCCATCGGAAAAATCGCCGCCTGGATCTTTACGGTAGAGGATAAAGGGGCGCGGATGAAGGCGTAAGAAGAGTGTGAGAGTCCGCCGCGGCGGATAAGTGCGAGAGTGGATAAGTGAACGAATCGTATGGGGCACAAACTGCTTTGCCACATGCGTTCGCTCCTTATACCTGACGGCTCATAGCTCACTGCTGAGAGCTCACGCAAAGGACGCAAAGAGCGAAGGTACAGAGCTCATCCCGGACAACTCGTGGCTGACGGCTCATAGTTGAGTTGACGGTTCATACCATCTGGGCACAATCGATGAAACCCGGCATCCTCCGGGCATTGCGACGTCGGGATAAACCCGACGGCTACCCGGGGCGCTCACTGTGCCGGAAGCTCACTGCTGAAATCTCCTCTCTCTACGAACTCTACACACTCACCTCTCTATAAACTCTATGAACTCACCTCCAGCCTCCCCTCCGTCCCGTCGATACGGGCTTGCAGGCCGACCGGGAGAGTGACTTTGCGTGTGATGTGGCCGTAGGGAACGCCGGATACCGTCGGCACACCGCTGCGGTCGATGTATTCGCGGAAGACTTCATCAATCGGGAGAGGGTCAATTGAAATTCGCTTCGGCTCGGTTCCGGTGAACGCGCCGAAGGCCAGACCGGCGATCTTTTTCAGGATCCCTGCATTCCACAACTGCGAGAGGAGCCGGTCGACCCGGTAAGCCTCCTCGCCGATCTCCTCGATCAGGAGAATCGCTCCGTTCATATCGGGCAGATAGGGTGTTCCGCACAGTGCGGCAAGGAGCGTCAGGTTGGCCGGTATCAGCGGGCCGACGGCAGTGCCGGGGAAACGTCCTGTGATCGGCTCGTCTTCATCCGGAGGGAGGACGGGACCGGGAGATGTGGTTCCCGAGATCGCGCCGAGAAAGCTTCGCATCGCGTAGGGATCCGGTTCATCTTCCCACATATCGACACCCGGCATCGCGCCGGAGAAGGAGACCAGACCGATGCGGGCCAGAAGAGCCAGATTGATCGCGGTGACATCGCTGAAACCGAGAACGATTTTCGGATCCCGTCGCAATCCTTCGTAGTCGATCATCTCCAGAATGCGGGTCGCGCCATATCCTCCACGTCCGGCAACGATCATCCGGATCTCCGGATCGCCGATCATCCGGTTCAGATCATCGGCTCGCTCCCGGTCGGTACCGGCCAGATAGCCGTACCTGTTCCAGAGGTTGTCTCCTTCGCGAACCTGATAGCCGAGACGACGCAGACAGGCGATCCCGCTGCGAAGCCGCTGATCATCACGTTGCGGCGAGCTCGGAGCCAGAACCCCGATCGTCTCTCCCGGTTTCAGCGGCGGCGGTTTCAGCAAATCCTGTCCCTTTATCATTCCTTTCCCGATTCCTGTGGTTGCCGGGAATCCTCCGTGGATCGGCGGTCTTTCCCGTTGGTCTTTCCTTGTATGCTGTAGCGGGCGATGGTATAGAGAATTTTCCATCCGGCTTTGATCGTTCCCGAGAGGGTTCCGCTGATCTTCGACGCTCCGATTCGCCTGCGATAGCTGACCGGTACCTCGGTGGTCTTCAGTCCGAACCGGGCCGCCTTGATCTGCATCTCGACAGTCCAGCCGAAGTTCGTGTCTTCCATACCGATCTTCCGAAGAGCCTCGGCGGTAATTCCCCTGAAGGGGCCGAGATCGGTAAAACGATACCTCCAGATCAGTCTGATCAATCGGGTGGCCAGCCAGTTTCCGAACAGCGCCTGCGGAGGCATCGCTCCGCTCTCCCGCATACCGATTGCCCGCGAGCCGATCACCATATCGTATCCGTGGCGAAGAATCGGTTCCAGAACAGAGGGCATCTCCTCCGGATGATCCGAATAGTCGGCGTCGAGAAAGACGACGATATCGAACCCTTTCGGCAGGGCATACTCCAGTCCCTTCAAACAGGCGGAACCGTAGCCCTTGCGTTCCTCGCGCAGCACGACGGCTCCGGCCTGCCGTGCCCGCTCGGCCGTCCGGTCGGTCGAGGCGTTGTCGACCACGACGACCTCCTCAGCAAGTCCGGTCGGGATATCCCGGAGAACCGGCCCGATCGAATCCTCTTCGTTGAATGCTGGAATGATGACGACGATGCGTGTGTGACCGGCTTCGGAATGTTGCATGAAGAATGGAAGAAATCAGTCAGGTCGTTTGTTCGTACCGGACGGCAATATGGCGTAGCAAAGAGGAGCGCCGAAGAGGGCTCCCGATGTCGTGAACCGTTTTCAACCGTTCCGTCTCAACTTTCATTCAGCAACTGCTCGGCCCGATAGATCTCGTAGAGAACCTGTGACTCCTTTTCCTTTCCCCGCAGGTCCATGGCGGCGCGCAGAAGTTTCTGATCGTTCCAGGCGATTGCCATCCGGACGGCATCGGCCCGGATTTTCGGGTCGGGATCGGCCAGCAGGCTGCGCATCAGACGTTCGCGTGCCGCAGGCGATTCGATCAGGACGGCAAGAGGGGAGAGGAGGTGATAGGGGTATCCTCCTCGCGATTCGATAAGTGCGGGCACCAGATAGCCGAGAACCGTCGAGTCGTTTATTCCCCGATCCTTCAGTCCGAACCCGATCTGGTAGCGGACGATCTGACTCCGGTCGCTCAGCAGGGGAGTCAGAAGATGGAGTTCCGATGAGTCGGCAATCCGTGCGAAGGCCCGGGCGGCACGTCCGCGAACGACGTCGACCGGATCGTTGAGGGCCTGGCGCAGCGCATCCTTTGCGTCGTAGGCGTTCATGTTCAGCAGCGCTTCGGCGGCGGTCGATCTGATGCGCCAGTTCGGATCGCTCAGTTTCGTTCCGAGCACTTTCGCTGCCGTTGAATCCTTCAGCAGACCGAGGATGTGAATTGCAAAGCCGACGCGGGAGCGATCTCCCCGGCGAACCGTATCGATCAGCAGCGGAACCAGTCTGGCGCCGATGCGGGGAAGAATAACGCGCAGCGCAAGCTGTTCGCGCGGATGTTCGCTCTCCAGCATTGTCAGGAGGAAGGGAATGGTCGTGTCGGCCCCTTCTTCCAGTCGTTTCCGTGCGGGCTCCACCAGATACTGGTATTTCTCCGGTGCGGCCGATGCCTGGATAAAGAGCTTCTCCAGCTCGGTCTCCAGCTCGGCGGCGATCTCCTCCGGCGACTTCTCCGGCTTCTTCTCTTCGGCCTGTTTGATGCTCTCCGGCTTCAGCTTCGCATCGAGTCCGACACCGTAGGTGCTGCCGAGCCAGAGCGAATCGTTGCCGCCCCGCGAGGTACCGTAGAAATCATCGCCGTCGAGATCAAGAAAAATGCCGACCATGCCGTACTGCCGCCGCAGGTCGCTGTATCCGAGCGTGTTCTCATGCCGGGCGATATAGCCGTCGTTCCCTCCCGCATCGATGAAGAGGGAGACGGCATTGGCGTTGCCGCCGCCGAGCGAGAGAGATTCGACGACGTAATTGTCCTCACCCCGGACGTCGTAGAGTCCTCCGAATGCGATGTCGTGTCCGCAGCCCTGCGAGACGCCGTGCGAAACGTAGTTGTCGTTTCCGTCCTTGTCGATCAGTGAACCGAACGCCAGGTGGACTCCCGATCCCTGAGCGTACTGGAAGGAGTTGTAGTTGTCGTTGCCTGCGACGTCGACAATCGATCCGAGACCGTACCAGTAGGCGGTTCCCTGACCGTAAATGTCGGAGGAATAGTAGTCGTTGCCGGAATAATCGGAAATGATGCCGTAGCCGCCGGAGGCGACCGGTCGGTAGCCGAGCGAGGCTCCCTGACAGAAGGATTCGAAATGGTCGTCGTAACGGAGAAAATCCTGATAGGGGGAGGAGGAGATATATTGATCGTTCCCCCCGTGTTCCAGGATGACTCCCATTCCTCGCGTGTAGCCGAATCCCTGCGAGGCGATGTGGGCGTGGTAGGCTTAGTTTCCCTCTCCTTCGGCTATCATGCCGATTCCGAAAAGACCGTCTCACTGAACGGCGGTCCCGCCCGAATACCTGTCGCTCCCTTTGTGGTCGTGAAGGATTCCGACGCCGAAATATCCGGCCCCGAGCGAAAAGTTCCGGGCACTGTAGTTGTCGTTCCCCTCCAGATCAAGCAGGACCGACGCGCCGAAGAACGTGCCGCCGAATGCGTAGTCTTCTCCGATATATGTGTCATCGCCACTGAAGTCGACGATCAATGCCGTCCCCCGCTTTGCCGCCTGTTCTTTCGATTTCCTTGAGGCTCTGTAAACGTCGTTTCCCCCCACATCCACGATGCAGAAGAAGTCTCCGGTGTAGACGTCGTCCCCCGCACCTCCGATCGCGATCAATCCGAGGGGGGATTCCCAGACGCTTGTGCGGATGTCCTTGTAGTAGCTCGGAACTTCAGGCTGCATCTTCTGTGCATAGTCCAGTGCCTGGGCGTACATGGCGACGCCGGGGGAGAGAAGCTGGGTGTAGTCGATGGTGGCCACGTCCTGATTGAAGAACTGTTTGGCTCTGTCAAGCCCCTCGCGCTCTGCGTAGCGCATGGTAATCAGATCGGTCTCGGCCGCCTCCTCGGAACGGAGGACGAGAGAATCACTGTAGGAGACAATCCGGTTGAATGCCTCCGGGTCGATTGCCGCCCGGTTGCGGGCGATCATCACGTCGGTTGCGATGGCCAGCGCCACATACCTTCTGAGGACAAGCTGCTCGGTGTAGTTCAGCGTGTTGATGTCGAAGCGACCGAAGACGCCGATCTCCTTGTCCTTGACGACGATGCGCGAAGGGGAGGGAAAGGTTGTGTTCAGATCGAGCAGCGACCGGAGATGGCGGAAGAAGAGGAGAGGTTCGTCCAGACTCTTTTCTCCGACCCGGGAGAGAGAGTCGGGGAGAACGAAACTCCGCAGAGGATCGGCGAACATCTTTTTGATTTCCTCGAACCGATGGATGTCCTCTCCGGTGGCGTCATGGTTCATTCCGAAATCGTACCGCGTCATCAGAATCGCCGACAAGGCCGAGTCCAGCCCCTGTTCGACGTAAGCGGGAAAGAACGACCGGGTCGAGGAAGAGGGTTGGGCAGGGAGACGGTTCGGGAGAATGATGAAAGAAAGACAAACGAGGAGTATGCCTCCGGTTCGTCCGGTATACAGATGCAACGTCTTCACGTAGTTGAGTAATTGATGATACTTCCGTTGTATTCAAGGAGGTGTTCGATGCAATCGGGGATCGGGAAGACTACCTCTTCGATCCATGCTCTGCGATCCGTGCGCTGACCAGTCTCTTGCGTCCTCTGAACCACCAGGCCTCCACCAGACCGACGCCGGGAGCATAGGTCCCGACCTCGCCGTCAACGAACGCCGGGTTGACGACGACACAGCCGGAATATGTTTTCCCTTCTACCTCAACCGACTTGTTCCGTTCTTTTACAAAAGAGGTCTCCATCATGATGGAATCCATCTTCGTCAGACTGAAGTCGATCAGAACCAGTTCGCTCTTCGATGACGCAAGGTACGTAATATGACGATGTCCTTCGTTTCGCAGGAGCATCGTATCGACCGCCGGCTTTCCGTCAAACGTCTGGACGACCTGAAACCATTCTTTTTCACCGCGACTGGTTGTTCCGACAACCGTTACTTCCAGTCTGGAGGGGGATTCGTCAAACCCGTAGTTGTAGACCCACTGATTGCCGACGGCCAGCGGGATGAAATTCTCTGCGGTCATCATCTCTGCGTTCTCTCCCTTCGATCCCGATCCGGCACAACCGATCAGCAGAAGGAGGGCGAAGCAGGGCAATGCCGTGCGTGTGCCCGGGACGGGAATCGGATTTCGTGTTTTCATCTGAAGATTTCCTTGAGAAAATCATCGGTCTCTTCAACGACCCGTTCGAGCGCCTCATTGGTTCCGGTGAAGGGATGGGCTGCGCCAAACGTGTGCCCCGTTTTCGGTACGCGGACAAACTTCGTCAATTCAGGATCGGCTGCCCCGGCCAGCTCTTCCCCATTGTCGATCGTCACCGACAGATCGACTTCTCCGTGAAGGATGAGGAGGGGGCGCTGAAGCCGCCGGGCTGCGTCGAGGATGTCAAGTTCTTCCGGATGCTCTTCAAGGTCTTCGAGGAGTGAGACGTTCAGGCGCATGATTTGTCCGGTTCTTGTGTTCGGGACTTCAAGATATCCCGCTTCTTTCCAGCGGTTCCGCTGTGAATCCGTATACCTTCTGAAGGTGCTGACGGCGGCCCATGCGACAACTCCTTTCACCCGTCTGTCGTCGGCCGCTTCGAGCAGCACGGTGCCGCCGCCGCGTGAGTGACCGAGAAGTGCAAGTCGGGAGGAATCGCTCCGTTCGGCGTGAGGCAGGGCCCCTTCATATACCTTGTCGATAACTTCTCTCAGTTCACGGACTTCCCGCGTGAAGGTGTTTTCGGCAAACTTGTCAAGTCTGGTAAATTCTTCGGAGTGACCTTCGACCCCGTTGTGACTGAAGTTGAACTGAACGACGTACCAGCCTCGCGAGGCGAGAGAGTCGGCGACGAACGGAAAGAATCCCCAGTCCTTGAATCCTTTGAATCCGTGGGCGATGACGATAACCGGGAGAGATGAGCCTTCGGCCGGGAGCCGGACGTCGCCGAAGAGCGTCTGACCGTCTGATGCGTTGAAAGAAAAGGTTTCGTGGAGAATGTCCATGCACGTTCAGGAATCTGCTGTCGGATCAAAGAAGCTGAAAGTACAATCCCCTGACTGCCTGCACAAGGGGTTGGGACAGAGAGGCCCCATTTCCGTAACTTCCCCTCCCTGGAGGGGTGTCCGCCGCAGGCGGACGGGGTGGATCCAAGTCTACCGGAGGAATACCCGCCGCAGGCGGACGGCATGGACGACTGTGTAGACCGCACCGATCATGCTGCTCTGGTGTCCGCCGCAGGCGGACGGGGTGGGCCCAAGTCTACCCGAAAAACCCTCCAATGCCGAATGTCGAATGAAAACCGTCGAAGGCATCACACACGATCATACATCAACACTACTACTATCATGTTTGACGCGATACGAGAGCAATTGCAGGGAGAACTTCGGGAGATTCGCGAGGCCGGACTCTACAAGGAGGAGCGGATCATCACCACGCCGCAGGGGGTAGAGATCGAAGTTGAGGGGAGATCGGAGCCGGTGCTGAACTTCTGTGCGAACAACTATCTGGGACTCAGCTCTCACCCGAAGGTGATCGAGGCGGCCCACCGGGCACTCGATTCGCACGGCTACGGCATGAGCAGCGTCCGGTTTATCTGCGGGACGCAGGATCTGCACAAGGAGCTGGAGCGGAAGCTGGCGGAGTTCCACGGGACCGAGGACACGATTCTCTACGCCGCCTGCTTTGATGCGAACGGCGGGGTCTTCGAGCCTCTTCTCGGAGAAGAAGATGCGATCATCTCCGACGCGCTGAACCACGCCTCGATCATCGACGGCGTTCGTCTCTGCAAGGCAAAGCGTTACCGCTATGCAAATGCCGACATGGCCGATCTGGAAGAGCAGTTGAGGCAGGCCGATGCAGACGGAGCCCGCCGGAAGATCATCGTCACCGACGGGGTCTTCTCGATGGATGGAATCATTGCGCCGATCGACAAGATCTGTGATCTGGCCGACAGGTACGACGCGATGGTGATGGTCGACGAGTGTCATGCCGCCGGATTCATGGGGACGAAAGGACGAGGCTCGGTGGAGTATTGCAATGCGATGGGGCGTGTCGATATTATCACCGGGACGCTCGGCAAGGCGCTCGGCGGGGCGATCGGGGGCTACACGACCGGACGGAAGGAGATTGTGGAGATGCTCCGGCAGCGTTCGCGTCCCTATCTCTTCTCGAACACGCTCCCGCCAATGGTTGTCGGGGCGAGCATTGCGGTGATCGATATGCTCTCGGAGACGACGGAGTTGCGTGACCGACTGGAGGAGAACACGAACTACTTCCGGGAGAAGATGTCCTCGATCGGGTTCGATATTATTCCTGGGGAACATCCGATCACGCCGATCATGCTCTATGATGCCCCGCTGGCGCAGCAGTTCGCCGCGAAGCTGCTTGAGGAGGAGATCTATGTGATCGGCTTCTTCTATCCTGTGGTTCCGAAGGGACAGGCCCGCATCCGCGTGCAGATCTCGGCGGCGCACAGTCGGGAGCATCTGGACCGGGCGGTGGAGGCGTTTGCGAAGGTCGGCAGGGAACTGGGCGTGGTGGAGGCCGGGGTGGAAGGCTGACCGGATATAGGTTGCCGATGTGACGTTCGGGGCGAAGCGGTGATCGTTTCGCCCCTTCCTTTTTTCAGCTCGTATGATGAACGGAAATACAGGCGAAGAACACTATCGGCACAATTGCGTTGATGCAGAGCAGCAGAAGATATTCTTTTGAAGATGTGCGCCTCTGAAGCTTCGTTTCAATCACAAAATTCAGACCAGTGCTCAGGATGAGAAAGAGTCCGTACAAGGGAATAACTTCTTCTGCAACCTGAGAGATATCGGCAGATGAAGGACGAACGCGCAGGCCGAAGGATATCAGGATGGTGTAGAACATGAAAAGGAGACCGGCAAGGTTCAGGGCGTACTTTGCAGGACGGTAAACGGCTCGCTTCGAGATGTTCATCGGCTGTAATGCTGTTGCTTGAAAACGGGCGTACGCAGTGTCGCCGGTCCTGGAACAGTCCGGATCGCACACTTTGTGGTTTTTTCGTGTCCTTGGTGCCTTTGTGTTTTTTACCACAAAGGCACCAAGGACACGAAGGTTCACCAAGGGAGAGCGAATGGGCATGGACCTTTCAACGTTACCTCGGCGATCCTGCTATCTCTCTCTCACTAATTGAAGAAGAGTGCCCATAGCCCCGCTATTCCCGGGATCGCCCCGAGCAGGAGAATGAGAAGAAATGCCGGGAGCCTGATCGGATCCCTGACTTTTGAGTTCAGCAGGAGATAGAGGATAAACCAGAGCACTCCCAGATAGAGTTCGAGCGGGATCAGGACGAAGTAGAGAAGGCCGAACCAGGAGCAGCCGATGTCGGGATGACCGTTTGCCCGTATCTCCTGTTCGATGGTCCGGCCGATCAAACCGAGGGGGATGATCGCCAGAAGGGCAAGCATCCCCCGATGCAGATAGAGTCCAACCGATTGTGTGATCCCGATCATGGTCCGGCTTCCCGTCGAATGTGGCGCGACCTGTTGCGGAAACGGTCCCGACCTGAATCTATTCGGTGCCCGACATCAGAATCTCTTCCGCGTAGTGATATTCCGGTTTCCCTTCACGCTTGATCGACTCGGGCGTTATCATCACACGGGTCAGACCCTGACGGTCCGGAAGGTCGTACATGATGTCGAGCATCGATTCCTCGACAACTCCCCGAAGTGCGCGGGCTCCGGTCTTTCGGGATTTCGCCACGTCGATGATTGCGTTGACCGCCTCGTTGCTGAATTCCAGATCGACTCCTTCCATGGCGAAGAGCTTCTTGTACTGGCGAACGATCGCGTTCTTCGGCTCGATCAGAATCTGGCGCAACGCCTCGTCGCTGAGGGGTTCCAGCGGGGCGACCACCGGGATGCGGCCGATCAGTTCCGGAATAAGTCCGAAGGAGAGAAGGTCTTCCTGCTGTACCTGCTTGAACAGGTCGGCTTTCTCCTCGACCCGATCCTGCACCTCGACGCCGAATCCCATCGTTCCGGTCCTGATCCTCTTGGCGATGATCCGCTCCAGTCCGTCGAACGCACCGCCGCAGATGAAGAGAATGTTCTTCGTGTCGACCCGGACCAGCGGAGCTTCCGGATGTTTCCGTCCCCCTTTCGGCGGCACGTTCGCCACGGTCCCCTCGATGATTTTCAGCAAACCCTGCTGCACACCCTCGCCGGCGACGTCCCGGGTGATCGAAGGGGAGTCGGAACGGCGGGTGATCTTGTCGATCTCGTCGATATAGATGATCCCCTTCTCGGCCCGCTCGATGTCGTAGTTTGCGTTGTGCAGAAGCGTCACCAGGATCGAATCGACGTCGTCCCCCACATATCCGGCCTCGGTCAGCGTGGTGGCGTCGGCGATGGCGAAGGGGACGTCGAGGAGCCGTGCAAGGGTCTTGGCCAGAAGCGTCTTCCCGACGCCGGTCGGTCCCAGCATCAGAATATTCGCCTTCTCCACCTCCACATCATCAAATCCGGAGAGCGTCCCTTCGGATGCGATCCGTTTGTAGTGGTTGTAGACGGCGACGGAGAGGACCTTCTTGGCATACTCCTGACCGATCACGTATTCATCCAGCACGCTCTTGATCCGTGACGGGGTCAGATGTTCCTGCAGTTCCGGGGCCATGAAGAGATTGGCGTTCTGCCGCAGAAGTTCCACCGAGCTCTGGATGCAGATATCGCAGATGAAGACTTCCGGACCGGCGATGATCGAGGTGACCTCGTCGCTGCTTCGTTTGCAAAAAGAACATCGCACTATATCGGTTCCCGTAAATCCCTGTTCGTTCGCCATGAAGTTTCCTGATGTTTCTGAATGGTTGCAATCGGGTGAAGATAAGAATTCGGGGGTGTAGAAGAGAAATTCGCTTTGTTTCCCGGTTTCGTAGCCGGTCCGTTCATGGGGGAGAAGACTGAAAAGAATCCGCCCCGAAGAGTCGGTTTCTCTTCGGGGCGGTCTGACGATTGAGCCGTGTCGATATTCGATCCGGCTTACTTCTTGTCTTTATCCTCTTTCTGTGCCGGTTCCTTCTCTCCCTCTTCCTTATGCTCGATCAGCACTTTGTCTCCTGCGGTGGTCGAGGGGATCTCCGGGATCTGCTTGCCGATCTCCTTGCGGCTGGACAGAACGCGATCGATCAGACCATATTCCTTCGCATCCTGCGGCGACATCCAGTTGTCCCGGTCGGCGTCGCGACGGATTTTTTCGACGTCCTGTCCGCTGTGGGCGGCGATGATCTTGTAGAGCTGATCCTGCATCCGGAGCATCTCCTTCAGGTAGATCTCCA
>CAMLOB010000058.1 GCA_946481475.1 uncultured Chlorobiota bacterium
GGTATGAATATAGTCGGAAGTCGGTTGTCGGGAGAGAGATAATTCAGGACATGTCCCAGTTCCTGCACTACATACCAGGCCAGAGGATGAGCCGTATCGATCCTAAATTTTACCCACCATTCCCTGTCGGTTCCGCCCGTGCCGACGGGACCATCAACGGCGGGAATACGCTGGAGGAAGGTCGTAAGTGGACTGAAAGATTCGTTGTTCACGACGGCAATTGTTCATTGTGTGGAAGTCGGCACATTACGCACCCGCCCTTCTGACCGCCCCGGCAAGATTCTCATAATCGCTCTCTTCGGCCCCCATGGATCGCAGTCCGTTCAGCCCAACACTCTTCTGCTCACCCAGAACCGCGTTCAGTCGTTCGGTGGAGAGGACGAAGAACTTCCACTGTGCGACGTTCAGAGGATCGACCGTTGCCTTCTCTTTGTGATCGAGCAGACAGAAGACGTAGACATCGGCCTGACGCTTCCGCTCGTCGGCGAACGTGCCGGCGGCGGCATCCCATGCGGATGTGGGACGGGTGCCGAATCGGATTGTCGAGAGAGCGTTCTGATGCCAGCTCTGCAAGTAGGCCGCCGATTTCACCTCCACCCGGATTCCCTCCCCGGTGATGACATCGAACGGATCCCACTCCACCCGAACCCGTTCGGCGGCATCGAGCGCACGGGCAACAAGATATTCGGCCAGGAGACCCCGCATGGTGTTGCTCAGAAGATCGGAAGATGACCACTGCCGGAAGTCGAGGAGATCGAAGCCGAGCGACCGGCCGTTGTGGTGGAACGGTTCGGTGCCGGATTTGCGGTCGGGAATGACGGGACCAAGGGTCTGATTCATGGTGCGGTCTGTTGAATGGAAAGATCAGGATCATTTCTCCGGATACCGCAACACCTTCGCAATCCCCGGCCGCTCCTCTCCGAGCCCCCGGACAAATTCCCGCAGATGCTCCGGCAGGCGAGCGTACTGCCACTCACGTTCCCCCGGAACTCCGGCGGCATCGGCAGCCTTCGCGCCGTACCAGGCGGGACCGACCGCGTGGCTCGGGACGTGTGGCGTCGCCGCGGCCTGACCTGCGGCCCGGGCGGCGAACCGTGCGGCGCTCCCCTCTTCGGCTTCGCGGGCGGCGGCGTGGGCGTCAAGGGAACGTTTGCGAACGGCAGCCATGCCGAACTCGCCGGTCCGCACCCATCGGCGGCAGGATTCTATCGCGTCGTGCGGGCGACTGTCCTCCGGGTGTGCTTCCTCGAAAAAGTGAAGGACGTGGGCGGCGCAGTCGGCGGCCCAGACGGCGAGGGTTCGGTGGTCTTCTTCGGTGATCCGGTGATTCATAGCGGCGTTCACATACCTGTCGAATCAGGAACTGCCCTGGTGATTCTTCG
This sequence comes from uncultured Chlorobiota bacterium, assembly GCA_946481475.1. Next base: position 1,383 of record CAMLOB010000058.1, read on the forward strand.
TGCTCTTGGTGTCCGCCGCGGCGGACACGAAGGGCACAAAGATACCACCAAGGGGGGATTGATCCCGCAGACCCCGGCCCCTCGGAGGACCGGGGTCTGCAACGGATCGGTTTTTTAATTCCCCAGAATAACCTTGCCGGTACTCACCCCTTCGGCTGCGCGCCACTCCACGAGGTAGGCCCCGCCGGGGAGTCCGACGGTGCTGATCTCGAGATCACCGTCGAACGCCGGGAGCAACTGATTGCTCATCCGGCGTCCCCCCACATCGAAGATGGCGAACGTGCCGGGATATGCCGAGCTTCCCCGCAGGATCAGTCTCCCCTCCGACGAAAGAAGAATCATCGCCGGACTGTCGCTCCCGGTCTCGGCAACCGATGTGCTGACGCACTCACCTTCGTCGGTTACCACAAACTGGTGCATCATCCCGCCGCCGACCGAATCCTCGTGCGTGAGGATGTGGCAGTGGTACATGTAGCTGTTCATCGGCTCGATAGAACTCGGATAGTCATCGAACTGCCCCAGGAAACGCAACGTCCAGCCCGGATAGACGAGAACGTCATCTTTTGGACCGTTCATGCCCAGCGTTGCCAGATCGAGCTGCGCGCCGGTCGAATCGGTCACGTCCAGCACACGGAACTGGATCTTGTGGATGTGGAACGGATGGGCGATATCCGAGACGTTTCTGATCGCCCAGATCTCCTTCGTGTCCACGCAGACCGTGTCATTGATCATCATCATCTCGAACGTCGTGCTGTCGATGGTGAAGCCTTTCCCCGCTCCCATGTTGACCAGTCGCTTCAGCCGGTGACGCGCGATGTCGGACGTATCGGAAAGACCGGGGGACCAGGTGGTGGTGAAGGGGGTAAACGACGTAACCGGTGTGTAGCCGGGGAACTGGTCGTCCGAAACGATTCGCAACTGGAGGAACGCGTTCCCCATCGTCGTATCCTGTCCCCCTCCGTTCGGCGCCTTCTGCGGACTTCCGATCACAAAATTCGGAATGGAATCCTTCAGGTTGCTGAGATAGACGATATCCCCCGGCTCGTAGCCGCTCAGATCGATCAGGATCTCATCCCGCTCTCCCGGACCGTTCAGTTGCGTGGTCATCGCCACCGGATTGATCATATATCCGCCGTCGCTGGCGATCAGGTAGAACTCCTTCAGATTGGAAAACGGATCCTCGTATGAATCGGAGACTCCGAAGAAGATCCCCTTGCGGGTGGAACCGTTCAGGATGCGCAGACGGATCACGTGGGCCGGAACCTCGATGTAGGGATTGGTCACACCGTTGACCAGGTTGTAGGGTCGAACCCCCTTGATCGAATCGATAATCATGCTGGTGGAAGGACTGGATGTGCCGGTAAAACCGACATCCCCCAGAATAACCGGTATATCATCCACACCGTATGTGTGGGGGAGAACGGTGCGGAGCGGATCATCCTCCCGCTCGACGATAATCATCCCCGACAGTCCCTTCTGCACCTGCTGCACCGTGCTGTTGTGGTAATGCGGATGGTACCACATCGTGCTGGCGCTGTCGAGAACGGGAAAATTCACATTCCATGTTTCCCCCGGCGAGATCCCCTGGTGCGGACCTCCGTCCATCATCGACGGAACCTCGGCTCCGTGCCAGTGTGTGGTGGTCGGGGCACCGAGCAGGTTCTTGACGGTGATGACGGTGTTCTCGTAGGTGTGCCACTTGAGTGTGGGCCCCAGCAGCGTCATCGTGGAATCCCCCGCAATGTTGTAGGTATACGTGGTGATGCCGTTCGGTTGCTCCGCCCCTCCGTTCAACGAATCCGAGGGATTACCCGGATTGAACTTGTGGGCGGTCACCCGCATTTCCAGTTCGATGGTGCCGTCGGCGGCGTCGATCAGCGGGGGAATCGGAATTTTGTTGATGAACGTGGGCTGGGCAAGAATTTCGGTTGCACACAACAGCAGAAGTGTTGCCGGCACTGCGGGAAGCCAGGTAAAATGTTTCATAAGCATGAGATTGGTTGATGTTATCCCTTTGACGGGCAGAAAGATCGTATGCATGTATTATATGGCAAGCCTTGACGAACGCCGGGCCGACCGGCAGACGGCACCGCCCCCTCGGCAACCGTCCCGACAGGATCTGACGGACAAAGAAAGAGCCCCTCGGCCACGCGCAATGCTGCCGCGAACCGGAAACAGAGTGGTGTACGGTTGTCTGTGATGATCCGACGTTTGCTGAAATACCATGGACGGATTCCTCAGCAGACCTGATCGGGGGTCGACGGCCTGCGGAGTATGTCGGTTTCCGGAGAGACGCATCAGAGCGACCTGACCGGACTGATTCTACAGCCATTGCTTGAACGGCAAAATTACACGGGGTGAGAGGATAAATGCAAGGACCGCACCGGGAGATTTTCGTGCAGACGGAATATCCACCGATGCCCGTGACCCGATTGTCCGACGGTCGCACTTCTCAGCACCGTCGTCTCACTCGACCTCCTTCACTTCTCCCGACCCTTTTCCGGCCAGGTCCTCCGCGCTGATCCCGACCTGCACGATCCGCGGCTTGTCGACGCCGGAAACCCCGACGTACTTGAACACCCGGTTGTCGATCTCCCGCACCCGTGCCTTCTGGATCACCACTTTCTCCTTCCCTTCAAGCAGAGGCCAGAAAGCGGAGGCCTGCGGTTCGGCGGCGGAATCCGGACTGAACGTGAAGTCGACCCCGGTGTTGGTCAGGTAGGCGTGGCCGAGCGAATCGGTGATCCAGAACTCGTCGATCGCCGAGTTGTCGGCAACTTCACGCAGGACCGCATCGATCTCGTCGGAACTCATACCGGCACGCTCGGCAGCGGCAACGAAGTGGGCCGCAAGCAACGCCTCCCCCACCATGTGCTGGGCGACGACATCTTCAATTTCGGCGTTGACTTCGGCTTTCACCTCCGTCTCGACCTCGGCTTCCCACCCGCCGCAACCGGCGATCATCACGCCGAACATGCCTGCTGTCACAACTGCGCAAATCGTCCGAATCCTGTTCATGGTCCTTCCTCCTGTGAAACGAGCCGCGTTGCGGCGTATGAATGGAACGGATCTGATAGACCGTGCCAATGATACAAAAATCGGTTGGGCCTTCACAGCCGACCTCCGGCACTCCGGTCAACATCCCGGGTTTCCACAGACCGGCTTTCTGCGGGTGAACGATCGGGAACCGAATCGGCGGCCGAATCGGCCGCCGTATTCCGGAACAAAACGGCCAGCAGACCGGCACCGACCGGCAGCAGCAGAGCGTAGCCGAAGACCGCAATGTTCTGCAGAAGCATTTCTCCGGAGGCCGGACCGACGACGCCGACAACGCAGAAGATGCCGCCCCACAGCAGAACGAGGCGGGCAGCTCGCGCCCGGCTGCTTCCTGTCAGTGCCAGAGCGGCGGCGATCATGGCAAGTCCGATCAGAACATCCCACGCAAAGTACTCCGCCGCGAAGATCGGCGAAGGCCAGATCAACCGGTAGTCGGAGAGTTGACCGGCCCGCCACAACTGGCGCACCGCCGTAAGCTGAACGAAGTGGACGGTCATGGTAAGTCCCGCACCCAGCGTTCCCAGAGCAAACGCGATCCGCGCAAACACCCGGCGACCGGGGTTGACGAAGCGGAGAAGAGTGCTGACAAGACCCAGAAGAGCCAGGGCGGATATGATCGTGAGAACTTCCATCAGGGCGAGATACGGGTCGCCGATCGGCTCACCCGGCACGGCTTCGACGATCAGCCACGAGACGATCACGGCGACGTAGAGGAATCCGATCACAAGGGTAGCGATCGCGCTCGCAATGCCGATGCGCCGGGCGTTCGGGGACCAGTGTTGGCGGCTCGTCATGGTGCTGCAAATATAGTTCGATTGGTTGAACGGAGGAATGACGGCACCGGCGATTCTCCCCTTCAAGCGGGAATCCTCCGAGCGCGCAACTATCGACGGCTTCCGTCACCAGCGGTATGAAAGGATAAAAGGGCCGGATGGACGGGAAGGGAACCGACCGTATATTTGCTCTCCCCTCCCGGACGGATCACATCTCCGTCTGCCCGACAATCCGCAACCGAGACCGATATGAGCCGGAACAATGAACTCCGTCTGTTCGTCAGCTCCACCTTCCGCGATATGCAGGAGGAACGGGAACATCTGGTCAAGAAGATCTTTCCGGAGATCCGCGCCCTCTGTCGGAGTCGGGGGATCATCTTTACCGAGATCGACCTGCGCTGGGGACTGACCGACGAGGACGTGGCGCTCGGTCAGGTGATCCGCGCCTGCCTTGAGGAGATCGACCGTTGCCGTCCCTACTTCATCGGCATCACCGGTGATCGCTACGGCTACATCCCGGAACTCCACGAATACTACAAGGACCCCGAACTCCTCGCGAACTACCCCTGGCTGGAAGAGGCCGCACTGGAGGGGAGTTCGGTGATCGATCTGGAGATGCGCCACGGCGCGCTGAACGATCCGGAGTCGGCACGCTCCGGCTCCCTCTTCTTCTTCCGGCGACACCGTCCCACCGACGAACCGGACGCGGAGGCATCCGAAGAGCTCCGGCGGCTTGAAGACCTGAAAAGACGAATCCGGGCCTCCGGTCTTCCCGTCGAGGAATACCGCGACCCGGGGACGCTCGGAGAGATGGCCTACGACGCTCTTGTAGAGATCATCGAACGTGACTTCGCCGCAGTCGTCCCGCTGACCCCGCTGGAGAGCGAACGCACCCGCCACCGCATCTTCGCCGAGTCGCGCCGCCGGGCCTACATCCCGAATTCGGTCTACCTCGGAAAACTCAACGACTGGTTCGCCGCCGAAGAGAATGTCCCGATGATCCTCTACGCCGAGTCCGGATCGGGAAAGAGTTCGCTGATCAGCTTCTGGTGCGAACAGCTCAGACGGAGGCGTCCGGAACTGGAAATCGTGGAGCACTATGTGGGGATCGGCGCCGGAGCGGGGGATCACCTGACGATCATGCGCCACATCATGGCCGAAATCGCCGAGCGGTTCGACCGGAGCGAGGAGCCCCCCGACAAGCCGGAGGAGATCGAACTGGAGTTCGCCAACTGGCTGGGGTATACCGTCGGGAAACCGCTGCTGCTGGTGATCGACGGAGTCAACCAGTTGCAGGGGGAAGGACTGAATCTCCACTGGCTGCCGCCGGTGATGCCCGAAGGGGTGAAGCTGATCATCTCGAGTACCGTCGAGGGAACACTGGTAGACCTGCGGAAACGGGGATGGCAGACTCTGGGTATGCAACCTCTGAACGAGAAGGAACGGGAGGCGGTAACCGTCCGGTTCCTGGCCGAATATCACAAGGCCCTGTCACCCGAGCAGGTCAGGAAAATTTCATCCGACATCAAGAGCGCCCACCCCCTCTTCCTCCGGACGGTCCTGGAGGAACTCCGTCTGGCCGCCTGGCACGATACGCTCGATCTGGAGATCGACCGCTATCTCGACTCCACCGGAACCGAGGACCTGTTCCAGCATGTGCTGGAGCGGATGGAAGAGGATCACGGACGGCGAAGCGTGGCCGAGGTCTTCTCTTTCATGTGGTGCAGCCGGTCCGGACTGGAGGAGAACGACCTTCAGGAACTGACCGGCCTGCCCCGACTGAAGCTGTCGACGATGTTGGGAAGTCTGGAATATCACCTTGTCCGGCGTGAAGGGAGCCTGACCTTCTTCCACGACTACCTGCGCCGCGCCGTGGAGAAACGCTACCTGGCTGATGCGACGCAGCGGGAACGGATGCACGGAAAACTTGCGTGGCATTTCCGGCGAACCCTCCCCGCACTCCGCTCGGTCCGCGAACTGCTGTGGCAGTACGATCAGGGCTCCGACGAACAGAGCATGAAGAACCTGCTGTCACGTCCCGACATCGTCTCCCTCCTCTGGTCCGGTCCTGAACGCTGGGAACTGCCGGCCCACTGGTCGCGACTGATGAAGAAGGGGCATTCGGTCGAGGAAGCGTTTCGGACAGGACTGGAGACGTGGAGAGCCGGAGAAGGGCAATCGGATCCGATCGGGACGCTCAGGGCGGTTGCCGATCTTCTGGAACTCCTCGGATGCTGGGAGATGGTGCTGGAACTCCACGCGGAGATGGCCGACCTCGCCGCATCGGCGGGAGATACCCGGCGACAGCTGGAGGCTCATCTGGGAGCCGGCAGCACCTGTGCTCTGCGGGGAGAGTATGATCGGGGACTCGAACATCTGGCAACCGCCGACCGGCTGGCCCGCGAATTGAATGATCGCCGTGCAACGGCCTATACCCTTGCGGGAAGAGGGCACGTGTACATGATCCAGACCCGTTACGAGGAGGGGCTGGAGTATTTCACGCAGGCTCTTGCAATCCATCAGGAACTCGGAGACCGCAGAGGGATGGCCTCATGCATCAGCAATATCGGCGTCATTCACGCCTCGGTCGGTCGCTACACTGAAGCGCTGGAGCATCATCACCGTCACCTCGAGCTCTGCCGGGAACTGGGGAACCGGCGAGGCACAGCCCGGACCACCGGTCACATCGGCATCATCCACGCCGGTCAGGGACGATACGAGGAGGGACTCGAATACTACCGTCGGGCACTGGCGACACACGAGGAACTCGGAGACCGGCAGTCGATCGGGACGACCCTCGGCAATATCGGCGCGCTTCTGCTTGAACAGGGACGCTACGCCGAAGCCCTCCCCTACTGCGACCGCTATCTTGAGTTGAGCGAGGAGCTTGGAGACCGGCGCGGGATGGCCGCCGCACTCAACAACGCCGGCGTGGCCTACACGGAACAGGGACGCTACGAGGAAGGACTTGAATGCTTCACCCGGTACCTGACGCTGAGCGAGGAACTGGGCGACCGCTACAGGACGGCCCGCGCCCTCAGCAACATCGGAGCGCTCCACGCCGACATGGGACGCCCCGAGAGAGGACTCGACTATTACGCCCGTCAGCTTGAGTTGAGCCGGGAGCTGGATGACCCGTTCGGGGTCGGGATCGCGATGGGACGGACCGGGACGATCTATGCCGTGCAGAATCGCCGTGCGGATGCGCTGGAATGTTTCCGTCTCGCGCTGGAGGTCCACCGGACAATCCCCTCTCCCCACTACATCGTCCAGTGGACGCGGGAGGTCGCCCGGCTGCTGCTGGAGACCGCGTCGGAGGGAGGACCGGCTCCCGAGTATCTGGGCGACTGGATTGCACCGGAACCGGAAGAGGAATGGACCCGCGCCGCACTTCGGGCAGCACGGGAACGGGCCGAGGAGAGCCTCACGCTCAGCCGCGAGATCGCCGTTGACGGTTCGATCACCGCCGCCCGCATCCTCCTCGCGCAGATCGCCGTCGCCGAAGGGAAGACCGACGCCGGACTCGAAGAGCTCCGCCGGATGCTGGAGGAGACGACCTCGGAGATCGAACTGGCCGAACTCCACTACCACCTCGCCGAGCTCGACCCCGACCACACCCCCCACCGCGCCGAAGCGTTGCGCCGCTACAAAGCCCTCTGCGAGAGAATGCCGAAGCGGGAGTTCAGGAAGCGGGTGGAGGAGTTGGAGGGGGAAAGTTTACGGTCTCATTATCAGCGTTTATAACGCCGGCTCAATCCTCAACAAAAAACTCACCCCATGCCGCTCATACCCCAGCCCCTCATAGAACGCATGGGCACCCGGGCGGTGGAGACCGCTGCTCAGGACCAGCTTGTAGCATCCGGCCTCACGCGCCAGACCGGCCGCGTACTCCATCATCGCACGGCCGATCCCCTCCCCCTGTCGGTCGGAGCGGACGACAACGTCCTCGATAACGCCTGAGCAGCCACCGCCGTGCGAAAGGTGCCGGACGAAGATGAGGGTGAACGTGCCGACGATCTCGCCGTTGATCTCGGCCACATATATCCGGTGCCCCGGCGTCCGGGCAATCCGGTCCAGCACCTCCCGTGCCCCCGACTCCGGGAGAACCTGATCCCCATCCATATCCGGCTGCGCGAAGAGCCGGAGCAGGGCGGGCAGGTCATCGTGGTGTAGCGGTCGGATTTCAGTATGGTTCATGGCAATGAGAGTATAACGATTGACTGTTTATCGGCGCAGGATGCGGAGCAACTACACAATCTACTGACAGGCATCGAGTTTGCCGAGACACACATCGGCTCGAAACAACGACCTGCCGAACTCGCCGACACCGGAAGACCCGTCTGAAGGCTGAAGTTGCAGAATAGCAAATAGGAAGGTCGGCACACGGCTTCAACGTGCGCCAGGGCGAGCAACGAGGAGCTCGTACGAAGCCAAGTTGATGAACCGCCGTCAGCATGCGCAGCAGATTAAGCCATTCCATTAAAAGCTGGAACTCAGCCGCCAAACAGCGGTGGAATTTTAAAGACTTGAGAAGCGCTGCTTATGAACTTATGAGACTCAATTCTTGCACCCATTCTTGTCACAGGTAATTTTTGAATGTGAGTTAACCCAATGAGACGGATTTTTCTTGGTGTCGACTCCGCAACCTGTTGTTCCGCCCTTGCTTCCTTTGTGAACTACTCCAGTCGGTTCGTGTTTGACTGCCATGTTAACACACTCGATAACTTTAATGGAACGAACTTTACTATAGCAACATAGTAATCTTTTCAAGTACAGGACAATTGAATAGCCAGCTTTTGTGGCTGGGTTTTTCCTTAAGCACAGCCACCTGTCACCCAACCATTCCGGCCACACCCCCACCATCAAACATATCCAGATAATCGATCTTCGCCGGTTGAACCCCGAGCTGACGAAGCAGGGTCGTGATCTGACCGCGGTGATATGTCTGGTGGAGGATGTGATGCATCAGGAGTCGCCCGAGCGGATAGTCCCACGCACGTCCCGTCCGGTCCACATACCGAACCGCTCTCCCGATCTCCTCTTCCGTCAATCCCTTCAGATACCCCCTGACCTCGGCCTCCACCTCTTCCGCACGAGACCTCAGAACAGAGAACGTCGGAAATTGCTCCGGCCACAGTCGCTTCCGCTCGTCAACACCTGCGAAGCCCATGGCCGCGATGATCTCCTCACGCGAGTCTCCCTGCCACCGGTGCAGAGCATATTCCTCACCATCCACAAGATGAGCCAACGTGTCCCGGACGGAAGGGAAGCTGCTTGTCAGTTCGCGCTCGTACTGTTCCTGCGTCAGGAGGGCACATGCTTCCAGTTGGCGGTGTTGGGCCCGGTAGTTGTATTCGTATAACTCGATCAGTGCCGCAAGGGAAATCATTCTGCGCTCTTCTGTAGAATGGCTAATGACTTGAGAGGGGCCGTTACCGAGGCCGGAGGGAGACCCCATGCTCCACTTCGGCCAGATACTTATTCCGCTTCACCCTCACCATCCTCTCCGAACGAATCGATCGATTCCATCAACGACTTGCCGACATCCGGCCACTGCTCCTTCAACGCGGTGGCGGTTGCAAGATACATGCTGCCGTTTTTCCGGATCCCCTTCGCATACCAGTGTTTTTCGCTCCCGTTCATCGAGCCGCTGTATTCAAACAAGACTTTTCCCTCCACCACTTCGGCTTGCACAAGCTGCAACTTCATTTGATTGAACTGTGCTACCGACAACTCCAGATAATCCTCAATGGTCCCGTCATACTGCTGCGCGATGATGTTGATGTTCGGCGCAAAGCCGTTTGAAGGGGGGAGCATCAGCGTCGCTACGACGTGATTCGTCTCGGCTCCATGGCTTTTCGGAAGGTTTATCGCCAGTCCGAGTTCATGGTTGATATACTTCCCTGTCGGTTTTTCTTCTCCGCTCAGCCCGTTGCAGGCCAATACCAGAACCAGTGTCAGGGCCATTACTGATGCTGTCGCTTTCATTGTTCCTCCTGTCCGGTGAATCCTGTTTATATATCCTGCACAACACAGTGAAACTACACACTCTTCAGATAAAACTGTGGAGTCCGTCCGTGCACAGCTATGTATTATCGGAACCCGGGGAGCGGGAGAATGAGGCTTTCCGGCTCAGTCGCCCCTTCAGGACGAATATTCTGCAGGCTTTTTCTCCGGAGCATGACGCCCCCGGTTACTCGATGCGACGGGCCGTCCCTCAGTCGGAACGGTTGATCCCCTACTCTCACCGATCGGGTTCCGGCCCCATGACATTCAGCTCGTCACCGCGAACAAGCCGCTTGCGCATTTCCGGTATTTCGCTTTCTTCCATCCGACCGATGAGCAAGCCGACAAATCCCCTCACCGTACCGTCTTCATTTCGGCCGTGCCCTGACTCCAGTCCGGTAACGGGTTCAATCTTTGAACCTCCGGTCCCATCCGGAAGGAGGACCCGGCTTCCGATCCAGAGTGTTCCCTCGAGTATCTGACCGACAATGATCAGTCCCCGTCCTGTAATCATTAATGTGTCTTCCACCAGAAACTTGGCACTCATCGATTCATCACTTGATGTATGTTCAGGTCGTCCCATCTGCTCCGGTAACTCCCCGCCGTGCATTCGCCGGCATCTCGTTCCGTCGAACCCGCCCGGCACATCAAAGATAGCGTATGTCGGAAACCTCAGACGGCCACATGCCACTCAAGTCCACCCGGAAGCGCGCAGCCTGCAAAATCCAGATGGACCACGCGGCGATGGTGCGGAGAGGCGGCCGGGGACGAAGCGTGAAGGAGCAACGGTCGCATGACCAACGCGGCTCCGGCGGGCACGGCAGTACTGATGACGGGACCGCGGCTTCGCCACTCCGCTATTGCCGGAGCATCAAGGCGACCAAAGCCGTGCGAGCCGGGGATGACCCGAAGGGGTCCGTTATCCTCCCGGCAGTCATCGAGATGCAGTCTGATCGTGATCATCCTCTCAAGG